>NZ_JBEYTW010000024.1:0-24348 GCF_040643275.1 Spirillospora sp. NPDC047418 | reverse complement strand
GCCGCGCGGGGGGCGCGCCGCGCGGTCGCCTTCCCACGACGGAATGTGAGCGACACGTGACCCTGCCGGCGCGGGCGCAGGAGCCCGGCACCACCACCACGATCCACACCGACGGTGCCGGCGCGGTGCGCCGCACCGTCCTGCCCGGCGGGCTGCGGATCATCACCGAGTCGATGCCGACCGTGCGGTCGGCCGCGTTCGGCATCTGGTCGGCGGTCGGCTCCCGGGACGAGGCGCCCGCCGACGCCGGCGCCAGCCACTACCTGGAGCACGTGCTGTTCAAGGGCACGACTCGGCGCTCGGCGCTGGAGATCTCCGCGGCGGTCGACGCGGTCGGCGGCGACCTCAACGCGTTCACCGCCAAGGAGTACACCTGCTACTACGCGCGGGTGCTCGACGCCGACCTGCCGCTCGCCGTCGACGTCGTCTCCGACATGGTCGCCGACTCGGTCAACCGCCCCGAGGACGTCGAGGCCGAGCGCGGCGTGATCCTCGAAGAGATCCACATGCGCGACGACGACCCGGGCGACCTGATCCACGACGAGTTCTCCACCGCGCTGTACGGCGACACCCCGCTCGGCCGCCCCATCCTCGGCTCCGAGGACTCGATCAACGCGCTGTCCCGGGAGCGGATCCACGGCTACTACCGGGAGCACTACGTCCCGTCCAAGCTGGTGGTGTCGGTCGCGGGCAACATCGACCACGACGAGGTCGTCGGGCTGGTCTCCCGCGCGTTCGCCGGGCACCTCACCGGTGACGGCGAGCCCGCCGCGCCGCGCCTGGACGGGGCGCCCGCACCGGTCGACCCGCGCAGCGTGGTGATCGACAAGGACACCGAGCAGGCGCACATCATCCTCGGCGGCGCCGGGGTGTCCCGCACCGACGACCGCCGGTTCGCGCTCGGCGTGCTGAACGCCGCGCTCGGCGGCGGCATGTCGTCCCGGCTCTTCCAGGAGATCCGGGAGAAGCGCGGCCTGGCCTACTCGGTCTACAGCTACACCGCGCAGTACGCCGACTCCGGCATCTTCGGCGTCTACGCGGGCTGCCAGCCCGCCAAGGCCGAGGAGGTCCTGTCGATCTGCCGGGACGAGCTGGGCAAGGCCGCCGAGGAGTGCCTCACCGCGGAGGAGCTGGAGCGCGGCAAGGGCCAGCTGCGCGGCGCCATGGTGCTCGGCCTGGAGGACACCGGCTCCCGCATGAGCCGCATCGGCAAGAGCGAGCTGGTCTACGAGTCGCTGCTCCGGGTGGACGAGGTCCTGGCGCGCATCGAGGCCGTCACGCTGGACGACGTCCGCGCGATCGCCCGCGACGTCCTGTCCGCCCCGCAGGCGCTCACCGTCATCGGCCCCGTCGGAGACCGCGACTTCTCGGCCTGAACCGTTACGCGGGCGTCCCGATCGGGTAGATCGGGCGCGTGAAGATCCTCATCAGGGTTGTCATCTCCGCGATCGCGCTGTGGGTCGCGGAGGTCGCGCTCGACGGTGTCGAGCTGACCGCCGGGAGCACCACCGAGCGGGTGCTCACCCTGCTCGGCGTCGCGGTCATCTTCGGCGTCATCAACGCCGTCCTCAAACCCGTCATCAAGGTTCTGGGCTGCGCGTTCTACATCGTGACCCTCGGGCTGTTCGCGCTGGTGGTGAACGCGGGCCTGCTCATGCTGACGAGTTGGGTCGCGGGCGAACTGGACCTGCCGTTCCACGTGGACTGGTTCTGGCCGGCCTTCTGGGGCGCGATCATCATCGGCGTCGTGAGCTGGCTCCTCAACCTCTTCGTCGCCGACGACGACTGACATCGACCCGGCGCTTCTGACGATAGGCTCGGGCGGGACGCCATCCGGGAGGAACACGTGACAAAGGTCGGGGTGCTGGGCGCGCGGGGCCGTATGGGCGCCGAGGTGTGCCGTGCCGTGCAGGGAGCCGGCGACATGGAGCTCGTCGCGGCCGTCGACCAGGGCGACGCGCTCGACTCGCTCACCGCCGCGGAGGTCGTCGTCGACTTCACCCACCCCGGCGTCGTCATGGACAACCTCAAGTGGTGCGTCGAGCGCGGCCTGCACGCCGTCGTCGGCACCACCGGGTTCGACCCGTCCCGCCTCGACACGGTCCGCTCCTGGCTGACCGACGCGACGTCCGGGAACGTGCTCATCGCCCCGAACTTCGGGATCGGCGCGGTGCTGATGATGCACTTCGCGCAGAAGGCCGCACCGCTCTTCGAGTCCGTCGAGATCGTCGAGACGCACCACCCGAACAAGGCCGACGCCCCGTCCGGCACCGCCTACCGCACCGCCGAACTCGTCGCCGCCGCCCGCGCGGAGGCGGGCGTGGGCCCGTCCCCGGACGCCACGACCTCCGAGGTCGACGGCGCCCGCGGCGCGGACGTGGACGGGGTCCGGGTGCACGCGGTCCGGATGTCCGGTGCCATCGCGCACCAGGAGGTCGTGCTCGGCGGCCACGGCGAGCTGTTCACCATCCGGCACGACTCGATGAACCGCGAGTCGTTCATGCCGGGCGTCCTGCTCGCCGTCCGCAAGGTCCCCGGCCTCGACCGGCTCACCCTCGGCATCGAGTCGCTCCTCGGCCTGTGATGGACTTCGCCGCCGACCCCTGGGACTACCTGGCGGCGTCCGAGGCGATCGACATCGAGCACCCGCTCGTCCAGGCGGTCGCCGCGGACCTGCGGACCGGCGACGACATCGCCTACGCCCACGCCGCGTTCGACCGCGTCCGCGACCAGGTCCCGCACTCCATGGACACCGGCGACCCCCGCGTCCCGTGGCGCGCCTCCGACGTCCTCGACCAGCGCACCGGCCTCTGCTACGCCAAGTCCCACGCCTACGTGGCGCTCCTGCGCGCGGGCGGCATCCAGGCGGGCCTGTGCTACCAGCGGGCATCGGGCATCCTCCACGGCCTGACCGCCGCCCTGGTGGACGACCGCTGGGTGCTCCTCGACCCGCGCGGCAACAAACCGGGCATCGACGTCCAGTTCTCCCCTTCGGAGGACCGCCTCGCCTACCCCGACGACCCAATCCACCCCACGATCTACGCAGCACCCCCCGACACGGTCCTAGAGGCCCTCAAAACAATGCCCCACCCCACCCCCCTCCCCGCCGACCTGGACGGCTGAGCGTTCAGGGGGAGAGGCGGAGGAAGGGGAGGTCGCGGCCTACGCGGCGGTAGTCGTCGGCGGTGCCGTCGACGATGAAGCCCATCAGGCGGACGAGCCTCGCGGCGGCCTTCGGGTGGCGCGGGGCGTAGCGGGCCAGGATCTCGCCGCCCTCGGCGGGGGTGAGGGGGTGGGCGGTGGCGTCCAGGCGGCGGCGGCCCACCTGGATCGTCACGCCGGGATGGGCGAGGACGTTGCGGTACCAGTCGGCTCTGGGGCCGAAACCCGAGCAGACGATGTAGCCGTCCTCCGAATGCTCGATCACTTCGAGCACCACCTGCCGGGGTCTGCCGGACTTCCGGCCGGTGTGCTCCAGGAGCAGGAAGCGGGCGCCCATCAGCCGGCCGAGGCGCATCCGGTACAGGTGGACGGGCAGGCGCGCCAGTGTGCGACCCAGCCCCTTCGGGGGTGCGGGCCGGTCCAGGATCTCCATGACCCCCACCTTCCCCGGAAAGGGCGGGGGAAGCGGGGGTGGGAGTGCGGCGGCGGGGGTCTGGTGCTCGGGGGGTCGGCCGCTCAGGCCGGGAGAGGCGGGTCAGCGGGTCGTGGGCGGGCTCGGGAAGCCGTACTTGTGGAACAGCTTCTGGGCGGTGGGCGTCAGCAGCCAGGACACGAACGCGTTCGCCGCGTCCTGGCGGTCGGAGTCCGCGACGACGGCGGCGTTGAAGGCGGCGGTGACGTTCAGGTCCGCCGGGATGGGGACGCTGCTCGCCGCGACGCCCGCCGAGCGCAGGTCGGTGATGTAGACGAGGCCGGCGTCGGCCTCGCCGGCGCGGATGCGGTCCAGGACGGCGCGGGCGCTGATCTCCTCCGAGCTCCACCGGACGGTCAGCCCCGCGTCCGTGAGGATCTGGCGGGTGTAGCGGCCCACCGGGACCGTGCCCGCGCCGACCACCACGCGCAGGCCCGGCCGCTCCAGGTCGCGCAGGCTGCGGATGCGCTTGGGGTTGCCGGGGCCGACCGCGATGGTGAGCGTGTCGTGGGTGACGATCCGGGGGCGTCCGGCCAGGTCGTCGGCGGCGTCGTCCATGCTCGCCCGGTCCGCCGTCACGAGGACGTCGCCGGGGGCGCGCTCGGAGAGCCGGTCGACCATCTCGACGGACCCGCCGAACACGAAGCGCAGCCGCACCCCCGGGTGCTGCTGGTGGTAGGCCGTCCCCATCTCGCCGAACACCTCCGTCAGGGACGAGGTGGCGAGGACGGTCAGCGTCGTCGGCCCGGACGAGCCGCCGCAGCCCGAGGCGAGGGCGGGCAGGGCGAGCGCGGCGAGCAGCACGGCCGCGCGGAGGCGCCGCCGACGGGGGGAATCGGGCATATGGCGTCATCCTACGGTCGGGACCCTTCTCCGCCCGTGATTCGGCGTGGCGTGTCAGTGGCGCGCACTAGTGTTTCCGGCAATTGGAGATCACGTCCCCGGAGGCCCGACGATGTCCCTCGACCTGATGGAACTGCTGCCCGGCGACTGGCGGGAGCGGCTCGACCCGCTGCTCGACCCGAGCGCCACCGCCGCGCTGGGCGCGTTCGTCGCGGGGGAGTACGCGGCGCAGACCGTCTACCCGCCGCGCGAGGACCTGTTCGCCGCGTTCCGGCACTGCCCGTTCGACGGCGCCCGCGTGCTGATCCTCGGCCAGGACCCCTACCACGGCCCCGGCCAGGCGCACGGCCTCAGCTTCAGCGTTCGCGACGGGGTGCGTGTGCCGCCGTCGCTGCGCAACATCTACAAGGAGCTGGCCACCGACCTCGACGTCCCGGTGGCGGCGTCCGGTGACCTGACCCGCTGGGCCGACCAGGGCGTCCTGCTGCTGAACGCGGTGCTGACCGTGCGCGGCGGGGAGGCGGGCTCGCACGCCGGCAAGGGCTGGGAGGACTTCACCGACGCCGCGATCCGCGCGCTGAACGACAAGAGCGAGCGCGTCGTCTTCGTGCTGTGGGGCGCCTACGCCCGCAAGAAGGCCCGGCTGATCACCGGGCCGCAGCACACCGTGATCGAGTCGGCGCACCCGAGCCCGCTCAGCGCGCGGAAGTTCTTCGGGACGCGCCCGTTCAGCGCCGTGAACAAGGCCCTCGTCGACGCCGGCCTCCCGGAGATCAGCTGGGGGTAGCGGCCCGGGCGGCCCGCTCCTCACCCGTGCGGGGGAGGGGCGGGTCCGGTCTCACCCGGCGGCGGGAGGCGCGGCCGGGGCCGGTCCCGGCATCGTCGGGGCATGACCGTTTCAGCTCATCCGCTCACCCCGGCGGCGCGCGCCGCGCACGGCGGGCCGGGGCGCCTGCGCCTGGCCGTCTGCGCGGCGACGATCGCCGCGTGCGTCCCCTACCTCACCATCAAGATCGCCTGGCTGTCCGGCAGCACGGTCGGATGGAACGACACCGCCGCGGCGCGGGAGTCGGCGCTCTACGTCGGCAACGCGGTCACCATGGGGATGGACGCGATGGCCGTGCTGGTCGCGCTGGCGTTCACGTTCCGGTGGGGCCGGCGGGTCCCGGCGTGGCTGGTGCTGACGCCGATCTGGGTCGCGGCCGGGCTGCTCGCGCCGATCGTCCTCGCCGTCCCGCTGGGCACGCTGCTGCAGGCGCTCCTCTCATCGGAGCCGGTGGCCGCCGGCGACAGCGCGCTCCAGGGCTGGGTGTTCGGCGTCGTCTACGGGGGCTTCACCGTGCAGGGGCTCGGCCTGCTCACGGCCTTCGTCCTGTACGCGCGGGACCGGTGGCCGGACGTCTTCACCGTCCGCACCGAGGACGTCCCCAAGGGCGCGACCCACTCGCTGCAGGTGCTCCTGGCGCGCACGGCGGCCGTGTTCGCGGCGGCCTTCGCGACCGTGCACTTCTTCTGGGCGTCCGGCGGGACGGCGGGGCTGCGCGCGGACGAGATCGAGCACCGGACCGCGGCCCAGCAGCTGGCCGACGGCGTGTGGGGCGTCCTGGCGCTCGCCGGTGCCGCCGCGCTGCTGGTGATCGTCCGGCGCGGCGGGCGCCCGGGGCGGTTCGTGGTGCCGCTGGCCGTCGCGTGGGTCGGCGCGGCCGCCACGTTCGCCTGGTCGCTCTACGGGCTGCTGGTGATGATCGCCCAGATGGGCGACCTCGGGGGCGACTCGACCGCGGCGGCCGGCCTGGCGGCCGTGTGCGGGCTGTTCGGCGGGCTCATCATGGGCCTTACCGGCGCCTTCCTGCTCACCGAGCGTCAGAGCGCGAGGCCGATCGCCAGCAGCGCGCCGTAGGCGATCTGGAGCCGGCCGGTCTCGCCCAGCACGGGGATCAGGGCGGGGCCGGCCGCGCCCTGCAGCACCTTCTGCGACGGCGGCAGCGACAGCGGTGCCGCGAGCAGCGCGAGCAGCGCCCACGGATGCGGCGCCGCCAGCGCCAGGACGAACATGAACGGCAGCGCGGTGCACGCCGCGTACAGGATCCGGGTCCAGGGGCCGCCGAGGAGCACGGCCAGGGTCCGCTTGCCCGACTCCCGGTCGGTGGGGATGTCGCGCAGGTTGTTCGCGACGAGCAGCGCGCAGGCCAGCAGCCCGATCGGCACCGCCGCCGCCCACGCCTCCCACGGAAGCGCCTCGACCTGGACGTACACCGTCCCGACGACGGCGACGAGGCCGAAGAACACGAACACCGACACCTCGCCCAGCGCCCGGTAGCCGTACGGGGTCTTGCCGCCGGTGTAGAACCAGGCGGCGAGGATCGCGACGGCGCCGACCAGCAGCAGCCACCAGGTGGTCACGGCGGCGAGCACCAGCCCGGCCACGGCCGCGGCGAGGAAGCAGCCGAGCGCGGCGGCGAGGACCTGCTTCGGCGGCGCGACCTTGGACCCGACGAGGCGGAGCGGGCCGACGCGGTCCTCGTCGGTGCCGCGGACGCCGTCGCTGTAGTCGTTGGAGTAGTTCACCCCGATCTGCAGGACGAGCGCGACGAACCCGGCGAGGACGGCGCGCCACCAGACGGGGTCGCCCTCGCCGACCGCGACGCCGGTGCCGACGACGACGGGGACGAGGGACGCGGGCAGGGTGCGGGGCCGGGATCCGGCGACCCATTGGGAGAGCGTGGCCACAGTCACCGCTTGTTCTCGTGGGACGACAGGGGGACTACCGCTTCGATTCTCCCCGATGGAGATCACCGCCCGGACGCAGCCGCAGGGACGCGCCGAGCCCGAGCGCGAGGATCGCGGCGGTGGTGAGGGCGGCGTGCCTGGCCGCGGCGGCGAGGCTCTCGTCGGAGGCGCGCGCCGCGGCCTCCAGGCCGGGGGTCCGGTGCAGGTCGCGGCCGTACGTGCCGGCGCTCTCCCGCAGGTCGTGCGCGATGGCGGCCTGCCGTTCGGGCGGCAGCGCCGAGTCCGCCAGCCGGTCGGTCATCGCGTGCCCGAGGCTCGTCGCGAACACCGTCCCGATCGCGGCGATGCCGAGCGCCGCGCCGACCTGCCGGGCCGTCGACTGCGTCCCGGACGCCTGCCCGGACTGCGCCGGCGGGACGTCCGCCAGCGACACGTTCGTCAACTGCGCCGACGTCAGGCCGAGCCCGATCCCGTACAGCAGCATCCACGGCGCGAGGCCCAGCCCGCCGGTGGTCGGGGACAGGGTGAGGGCCAGCGCGACGACGGCGACGACCTCGAGCACCATGCCGGTCTGCACGACCCGGTGCGCGCCGCGCCTGTTCGCCAGCCTGCCCGCGTACCCGCCGGACAGGAACGCGCCGACGGCGAGCGGCAGGATCGCCAGGCTGATCTGCAGCGGGTCGGTGCCGTGCACGCCCAGCAGGAACAGCGGCAGGACGAACAGCAGCCCCAGCTCGCCGACGTTGATGAGGGCCGAGGCGAGGTTGCCGCGGCGGAAGTTCGGGATGCGGAACAGCTGCAGGTCGAGCATCACCGGGCGCCCGGCCGCGGCCCGGGACCGCTCCACCACGACCAGCGCCGCGAGCAGCAGCGCCCCGAGCGCGAGGACGACCGGGACCGGCGACAGCGCCGTCTCGGGCCAGGTGAACCCGGCCATCGTGAACGGGCGCGTCGGCGTCCACCAGCCGTAGGTCTGGCCCTCGATGATCCCGCACACCAGCGCGCCGAGACCGAGCGCCGACAGCAGCCCGCCCGGCCAGTCGATCTCCCGCCGCGCGCCGCGCGCACCGGGCTGCCGCGTCTCGGGCAGCAGCCACAGGGCCCCGGCGACGAGCAGCGCGCCGAGCGGCAGGTTGATCCCGAACGCCCAGCGCCAGCCGCCGCCGGTGGCGATCGCCCCGCCGGCGAGGGGCCCGAGCGCGGCCATCCCGCTGATCATCGAGCCCCAGATGCCGAAGGCGACGGCGCGGTCGCGCCCGGTGAAGACGGCGTTCAGGGTGGCGAGCGTGGCCGGCATGATCATCGAGGCGCCGACGCCCTGCGCGGCCCGCGCGGCGATCAGTGCCGAGCCGTCCCCGGCCAGCGCGGCGGCGACGCTCGCCGCCGCGAACACCGCGGTCCCGAGCACGAACAGCCGGCGCCGCCCGAACAGGTCGCCGGCCCGCCCGAACGGGATGAGCAGCGCCGCGAACACCAGCGCGTACACCGAGGTCACCCATTCGGCGTCGGTGGTCGTCAGGCCGAGGTCGGCGATGATCCGGGGGAGCAGCACGCCGACGATCGTGGCGTCGACCACGATCAGTGAGACGCCGAGGCTGATGACGACCATGCCGAGCCGGCGGTGCCGGACGGCGGGCACCGCCGTCGCGGGTGCGCGCGGCGGCGTCAGGGAGGTGGACTCGGGCACGACTTCAAAGATATTGCCGGGCCGGGTGTGCACCTCACCGGCCCCTGGTGAAGCGGCGGGCGGCGTCGGGCGATCGGGGACCGGCAAGTGATCAGGCGCTGATGTCGGTGTGCAGGCGGATCTGCCGGACGGGCTCGCCCATGTCGAGCGTCCGGGCCGTGCCGTCGGGGCCCCAGCCGGCCGAGCCGAGGAACGTCCGGGTGACCTCGTCGTCCTCGAAGACCCAGCTGACCAGGGTGGCGACACCGTCCTCGCGGAGCAGGTCGACGGTCGCGGCGAGCAGCCGGCTGCCGTGCCCGGCGCGGGTGTGCAGCGGGTCGACCAGCAGCGTGATCAGCTCCGCGGTGGCGGCGGGGTCGAGGCCCTCGTCCTCGGCGGGGGCGTGCGCGGCGAAACCGACGACCAGGTCGGACGCCACCGCGACCAGCAGCCGGTGCCGCGGGCTCGGCGGCGCCGCCGCGGCCTCCGCCCACCGGTCCCGCCACGTCTCCACCGCGTCGGGCCCGGTGACCTCGTCGAGGACGCCGTCCGGCAGCAGGTCGCGGTACCCGTGCCGCCACGCCCGCACCTGGATGCCGGCGACGGCGGCCGCGTCCGCCCGCCGCGCGGGCCGCACCCCCACATCGGCCATGCCGCCCCGTCCTCTCGCTGGAAACCCGCCGCCCACCCTAGCGACCCCGCGCGGTCACCCCGCCGCGGGCTTCCGCCTGGCTCGGTAGGCGCGGGTCTTGGTGCGGTTGCCGCAGACGCGCATCGAGCACCAGGCGCGGGACCGGTTCTTGGACGTGTCGAGGAACGCCCAGCGGCAGGTGTCCTCCTGGCAGACCTTCAGCCGGGACCACGTCCCGGCGGCGGCGGAGTCCATGATCGCGGCGGCGACGCGGGCGAGGGCCGCGGCGGCCGTGCCGGGCGGATCGAGCGGGACGAGCGCGGGACGCGGGCCGGTGAGCGCGATCCGCAGCGGGAGGACGGCCAGCGCGTCGTCCAGGTCGTCCGGGAAGTCGGCGTCCTGCGGGCCGTGGTGGGCGGCCATGGCCTCGCGGAGCCCCTCCCGCAGCGTCACGGCGGCGCGCACGTCGCCGTCGCCCGCGTCCGCGCCCGCCGGGACGAGCCCGTGCTCGGCCAGCCACCCGGCGAGGCCCGCGGGCGTGCCGATCCCGTCCGTCGCGGAGTCGACGTCGAGCGTGTTGACGAAGTCCCTCAGGAGCAGCGCGGGGTCCCCATCGGCGTGGATGTCGGCCATGAACCCTCCTGCGTGTCCACTGTGAACTCTACCAACGCACGACACCGTCATTCTGATTTCACTGGTTGCATAGCGACGACACCGGCGTTACGGTTTAGGTGGTGTCAACACACGGGAGGACGCGATGAACCAGCTGCCGTACCTGGCCGGGCTCGCCACGCGGCACGCCTGGGCCGAGCGCGAGTACGCGCGCCTGCACGCCGACCTCGTCGAGGCGAGGCTCAGGGCCCGCGCCCACGATGTCCGGCGCGCGGCCCGGATCCGCCGCTGGCTGCTCGGCGGCGTGCCCGAGCGGATCGGCGGGCGCCGCGCCGCACGGCCGGCAGGGCCCGCGCGGCCTGCACGGCCCGCGGCGTACTGCGCGCGCGCCGCCGCGCGCCCGGCCGGCGCCGCCGCGACGGCGGGTGGCGCCCGATGATCCCGAAGGTGGGCAACATCGTCATCGACTGCGCCGACCTGGACGCCATGGCGGCGTTCTGGGGCGGGCTGCTCGGCCTGAAGACGACGAACGCGGACGGCGACTGGCTCGACCTGGAGCCGCTGGGCGCGGGCGGGCCGGTCCTGTCCTTCCAGCGGGTCCCGGAACGGAAGACGATCAAGAACCGGCTGCACTTCGACCTGGACGTCCCCGACGTCCGGGCGGCCGGCGAGCGGGCGGCGGGGCTGGGCGCGACCCGCGCGCCGACCCCGCCCGGCGTGTCGTTCCAGGTCTGGCACGACCCCGAGGGCAACGAGTTCTGCTTCTGCCCCTTGGCATGACCCGGCGTGACCCGGCGCGTGCCGCCGGCGGCCGCCACCGGCCGCCGGTGACCCGCGCCGGTCCGCGTCGCGCCCACCCGGCGCATCCGGGGCGCGGGTCAGTCCTTGACGATCTGGGCCAGCAGCGTCACGACGCCCACGCCGACGCCTATGGGGATCGCGAACCGCGGGGCGGCGGCGGTGAGGGCGGCGGCGCCGACCGCCGCGAGGATGATCACGAGGGCGCGCGTGCTGATCATGGGGCGCGGCTCCCCGTGCCGGGACGGCACCTGGTCCGGTCGTACTCGCATGCCGTTTCGACCTCCATCCGGACGGACGGTAAGGACCGGGGCGGCTCCCGTCGGGGACGACGGGCGCATCGCTGAGCCGCCTCGTCATCACAGGGTTCCCCGGATGTCAACGGCTGAGGCGCGCGGCGCGCGATCGCGCCGCAACCATGATCGTTTCATGGCCGATTCCTGGCGCCGGGAGTCCGGACCACCCGGCTCATCCGGGATCATTGCGTGATGAAGCACAACGGGCGGGTTGCGGGGGTTGCGCGCGGGCTGCTGCGCTGGACCGGGTGGACGGCGGCGTACGTCCTCGGCCTCGTCGCCCTGGTCTTCGCCGGCGCATGGGTCTGGTGGCAGCCCGAGCCCGAGGCGCGGGGCACCGAGGCCAACGCGCTGTGGGCCCGGCACCAGTGGGTGGGGGAGCCGCACAGCGACGCCGAGTACCGCGCGTTCGGCGGCCTGCTGAAGCGGAACCGCATCACCGACGTCTTCTTCCACGCGGGCCCGTTCGAGGCGGACGGGACGGTCCCCGCCGCGAAGTACCGCAACGCGCGGCGGCTCATCGAGGCCATGCGCGAGTACGCGCCGGGCGTCCGCTCGCAGGCCTACCTCGGGCAGATCAGGGTGGTGGAGGGCAAGGGCGTCATCGAACTCGGCGACCCGGCCGTCCGGGAGCGGATCCTGAAGACCGACGCCGCCTTCCTCGACCTCGGCTTCGACGGCATCCACTACGACTTCGAGCCGATCTACCCCGACGACCGCGCGTTCCTGACGCTCATGGACCGCACCCGCGAGCTGACCAGGTCGCGGGGCAGGCTGCTGTCGGTGGCGCTGGAGCAGCCGACGCTCGCCGACGCCCTCCAGCCGGTCTACAGGGCGCTGCTCCCGCGGACCGGCCCCGTCCACTACCCGCCGCGCCCGACGAAGGACTTCCTGCGCGCCGTCGCCGACCGCGCCGACCAGGTCGCGATCATGACCTACGACGTGTCGCTGCCGACCCGCTCCCTGGCCGGATGGCACTACGCCCGGCACACCCGGGCCACGCTGGAGCTCATCGGCGACCGCACCACCGTCTTCATGGGCGTCCCCACCTACACGCCCCTCATGGGGTGGGCGGAGAACCTGCAGGTCGCGGTGCGCGGCGTCCGGCGCGGGGTGGACGAGCTGAAGCGTCCCCCCAGGCGTCCGTACGGCGTCGGCGTGTACGCGGGCTGGACGACGCGGGACGAGGAGTGGGCCCGTTACCGCTCCACCTGGCTGCCCCCGGCGACAGAAAGTGTTGGCGGTTGAGAAACCCTCCCCGCCACGTTCCGATTCTCTTGAAGGTGCAGGTAGAAAGGGTTGGGTAGCCGTTCACCTTCGAGGGTATTGCCCGGTGCGGAAGTCAGGGCAGGGTCACCGGACGGCAAAGGAAGTGGGGACGAGGCCGATGGGAGTCCAGCAGACCGCGCGGCGCGACGCCGACCGTATCGGCGAGCTGTCAGCCGAGTTCGCCGGCTGGCGGATCGGACGGGGCGGGTCCGGCCTCTGGTGGGCCGTCCGCGGCAACGATCTCGTGCGCACTCCCGACGTCGCGGAGCTGCGCCTCAGGCTGCAGGAGATGACCGCTGGGTCACGTTATCCGATCGAGTCCGGGAAGTGGCCGGACTGACCCCGTAACGCGGCTTTTGCGTGCCACGATGTGGGAGGTGGGAGCCGCCGCCACGCGTACCCCCGAGCGTGTGGCGGCGGCTTCTGCCCTTCTGTTCGACCTGCGAGGTCCAAGTCGAACGGCCGTAACGGTACCGTTCGTTACATGGCACCCAGCACAACGACTGACGCTCCGTTTGGACGGATGCTGACCGCCATGGTCACCCCGTTCCTGCCCGACGGCGGCGTCGACTACGACGGCGCCGCGCGCCTCGCGACCCATCTGGTCGACGAGCGGCGCCACGACGGCCTCGTCGTCAACGGGACGACGGGCGAGTCGCCCACGACGAGCGACGATGAGAAGAGCAAACTTCTGCGCGCGGTGATCGAGGCGGTCGGCGACCGCGCCGTCATCGTCGCCGGTGCCGGGACGAACCACACCGAGCACACCCTGCAGCTCGCGCGGCAGGCCGAGGCCGCCGGCGCGCACGCGCTGCTCGTGGTCACGCCCTACTACAACAAGCCTCCGCAGGAGGGCCTCGTCCGCCACTTCACCGCGGTGGCCGACGCGACGGGGCTGCCCTGCATGCTGTACGACATCCCGGGGCGCGCCGGGGTGCCGATCGAGAACGACACGCTCGTCCAGCTCGCCGACCACCCGCGGATCATCGCCGTCAAGGACGCCAAGGGCGACCTGTTCGGCGCGTCCCGCGTGATGGCGGCGACCGATCTGGTCTGGTATTCCGGCGACGACAACCTCAACCTGCCCTGGCTCTCGGTCGGCGCGGCGGGGTTCGTCAGCGTGGTCGGGCATGTCGTCGGTGTCGAGCTCCATGAGATGATCGACGCTTACCGCGCCGGTGAGCACGGCCGGGCGCTGGAGATCCACCGCCGGCTGCTGCCCGTGGTCACCGCCATCATGACCCGTACGCAGGGCGCCATCGCCGTCAAGGCAGCGCTGAACCTGCTCGGCCTCCCCGGAGGCGGCCAGCTCCGCGCGCCGCTGGTGGAGGCCTCGCCGGAGTTCGCCGCGCGCCTGCGAGAAGACCTCACGATAGGGGGAGTCAAAGTGCCGGAGGTAGTCATCCCGGAGGTCACCAGGTGAGTCATCCTCACCCGGAGCTGTCGGACCCGCCCGCGCCGCCCAAGGGCGGCCTGCGCATCGTCGCGCTGGGCGGGCTCGGGGAGATCGGCCGCAACATGACGGTGTACGAGTACGGCGGACGCCTGCTCGTCGTCGACTGCGGCGTGCTGTTCCCCGAGACCGAGCAGCCCGGCGTCGATCTGATATTGCCCGATTTCGAATACATCAGGGACCGCCTCGGCGACATCGAGGCCATCGTCCTCACGCACGGCCACGAGGACCACATCGGCGCCGTGCCCTACCTGCTGCGCGAGCGCCGCGACATTCCCATCGTCGGGTCGCGGCTCACGCTCGCGCTGCTGGAGGCCAAGCTCACCGAGCACCGGATCAAACCGGTCACCGACGTGGTCGTGGAGGGCGAGCGGCGCGACCTCGGGCTGTTCGACTGCGAGTTCCTCGCCGTCAACCACTCCATCCCGGACGCGCTCGCCGTCGCCATCCGCACGCCGGCCGGGCTCGTCCTGCACACCGGCGACTTCAAGATGGACCAGCTGCCGCTGGACGGACGGCTCACCGACCTGCCCGGGTTCGCCCGGCTCGGTGCCGAGGGCATCGACCTGCTGATGTCGGACTCGACCAACGCCGAGGTGCCCGGGTTCGTCACCAGCGAGCGCAACATCGGCCCGGTCGTGGACGAGGTGTTCCGCACCGCGCAGGAGCGGCTCATCGTCGCCTGCTTCGCCTCGCACATCCACCGCGTCCAGCAGGTCCTGGACGCCGCGGTCGCCAACGGGCGCAAGGTGTGCTTCGTCGGCCGGTCCATGGTGCGCAACATGGGGGTCGCGCGCGAGCTGGGCTACCTGAACGTGCCCGACGGCATCATGGTCGAGCAGAAGGAACTGGACGACATCCCCGGCGACCGGCTCGTGCTGGTGTGCACCGGGTCGCAGGGCGAGCCGATGTCGGCGCTGTCGCGGATGGCGAACCGCGACCACTCGATCCGCATCACCGAGGGCGACACCGTGCTGCTGGCGTCCTCGCTGATCCCCGGCAACGAGAACGCGGTCAACCGCGTCATCAACGGCCTCACCCGGTGGGGCGCCCGCATCGTGCACAAGGGCAACGCGCTCGTGCACGTGTCCGGGCACGCCTCGGCCGGCGAGCTGCTGTACGTGCTGAACGTGACGAAGCCGGCCAACTTCATCCCCATCCACGGGGAGTGGCGGCACCTGCGCGCGCACGCCAAGCTGGCCGCGCTCACCGGCGTCCCCGAGGACGGCGTCGTCATCGCCGAGGACGGCGTCGTCGTCGACCTGGTGAACGGGCGCGCCAAGATCGTCGGTGCGGTGCCCGCCGGCTACGTGTACGTGGACGGCCTGTCGGTCGGCGAGGTCACCGAGACCTCGCTGAAGGACCGGCGGATCCTCGGCGAGGAGGGCTTCGTCTCCATCGTCATCGGCATCGACTCGACGTCCGGCAAGGTCGTCGCCGGGCCGGAGGTGCACGCCCGCGGCGCCGGCATCGTCAACCAGGACTTCGACGAGGTCATCGCGCGCATCGAGGGCGCGCTGCGGGACGCCGCCGGCGACGGCGTGAACGACGTGCACCAGATGAGCCAGCTCATCCGGCGCACCGTCGGCAAGTGGGTGAGCGACAACTACCGGCGCCGCCCGATGATCGTCCCGGTGGTCGTGGAGGTCTAGGCGCGGGATGCGGACGGCCGCGGGAGCCCGCGGCCGTCCGTTCTCCAACACGCCCGCCCGCCTCCCGTGGAACCGCAGGGGTCCTTGGTTACTCTCATAAGCATGGCCACACGTGCGTCCGGGGGTGCAAAGGGGGAGGCGGGGCGTAGCCATGGGGGCGTAAAACAGTCCTCTTCGCGTGCGGGGGGCAGTGCGGCTCGCAAGCCCGCAGGTTCGTCCCCCCGGAAGCGACCGAGCGGCACCTCCAAGGGCGGCCGGGGCCCGGCGCGGGGGCGTCCCCCGCAGAAGCCGGACCCGATCTCCCAGGCCGTCCTCGGGTTCTTCAAGCTGCTGTTCAAGCTGTACCTGCTCGCGGCCGTCGCGGTCGGGTCGGTCTTCCGCGCCTACGGGCAGGGCGCCCGCAACCTCGACGCCGAGCACCGGCGCGACGGCCTCGGGCTGGCGCTGCTCGGCTCGTCCATCGTGCTGGCCTCCGTCACCTGGTTCCGGCCGGACGGCGTCGTCACGATCGCGCTGGAGAAGGTCGTGCGCGGCGGCCTCGGCATCATGGCGATGGCGCTGCCGGTGCTGCTGGCGCTGCTGGCGTGGCGGACGCTGCGCCACCCCGAGCAGCACGAGGACACCGGCCGCGTCGTCATCGGCATCACCGCGCTCGGCGTCGGCGTCCTCGGCATCCTGCACATCGCCGCCGGCGTCCCGGCGCCGGCGGAGGACATGACCGGCGTCCGCGAATCCGGCGGGGTGCTCGGCTGGCTGGTGTCGGCGCCGCTCGACGCGGCGCTCAGCGGGTGGGTGGCCGTCCCGCTGCTGCTGCTGCTGTCCGGGTTCGGGCTGCTGGTCGTCACCGCGACGCCGATCGCGAAGGTGCCCGAGCGGGTCGCCGACCTGTGGGCGATGGCGACCCTGCAGGGCCGCCCGGAACGTCCGTCCGACGGCGCGAAGGACGGCGAGGACGCGCCGAAGAAGCGCCGCCGCAAGAAGCAGGCCGAGGACGGCGACGGCGAGCTGGAGGTCGGCGAGCACTCGCGGCCCTACGACACGCCGCTGCTGGAGGACGACCCGAAGAAGGCGGGCCGGCCGCAGCGCGACCTCGCCGACGAGCTGTTCGAGCCCGACCCGTTCGGCGCCGACGTCCCGGCGCCCGCGCCGCCCGCCGACGACGAGCCGATGGACGCGCACGTCGCCGGCGAGTCGATGGCCGGGGCCGAGCACGAGGCCGGGCCCGGGGCCGGGCACGAGGTCCCCGACCCGACGCCCGCGCCGCGCAGGTCCGAGCAGCTGCCGCTGTCGTCGTCCGGGGAGATCTACCTGCTGCCCGACCCGTCGGAGCTGCGGCCGGGCAGCGTGTCCAAGCCGCGGACGAAGGCCAACGACACGGTGGTGAACGCGCTCAGCGGGGTGCTGGAGCAGTTCGACATCGACGCGCAGGTCACCGGGTTCACCCGCGGCCCGACGATCACCCGGTACGAGATCGAGCTGGGCCCGGCGGTGAAGGTCGAGAAGGTCACCGCGCTGACCAAGAACATCGCCTACGCGGTGAAGAGCGCCGACGTGCGGATCATCTCCCCGATCCCCGGCAAGTCGGCGATCGGCGTGGAGATCCCCAACACCGACAAGGACATCGTCAGCCTCGGCGACGTGCTGCGCTCGCCCGCCGCGACCAACGAGCACCACCCGATGATCGTCGGGCTCGGCAAGGACGTCGAGGGCCGCACGGTCGTGGCGAACCTGGCGAAGATGCCGCACATCCTCATCGCGGGCGCCACCGGCGCCGGCAAGTCGACGTGCATCAACGGGCTGATCACCTCGATCCTGATGCGCGCCACGCCCGACGAGGTGCGGATGATCCTCGTCGACCCCAAGCGCGTCGAGCTGACGATGTACCAGGGCATCCCGCACCTGATCACGCCGATCATCACGAGCCCGAAGAAGGCCGCCGAGGCCCTCGAATGGGTCGTCGGCGAGATGGACCGCCGCTACGACGACCTGGCCGCGTCCGGGTACCGGCACATCGACGACTTCAACAAGGCGGTGAAGGCGGGCAAGCTCAAGGCGCCGCCCGGCAGCGAGCGCGTCTACACGCCGTACCCGTACATGCTCGTCATCGTGGACGAGCTGGCCGACCTGATGATGGTCGCGCCCCGCGACGTCGAGGACTCGGTCGTCCGCATCACCCAGCTCGCCCGCGCCGCCGGCATCCACCTCGTCCTCGCCACGCAGCGGCCCTCGGTGGACGTCGTCACCGGGCTCATCAAGGCCAACGTGCCGTCCCGGCTGGCGTTCGCGACCTCCTCGCTGTCCGACAGCCGCGTCATCCTCGACCAGCCGGGCGCCGAGAAGCTCGTCGGGCAGGGCGACGCGCTGTTCCTGCCGATGGGCGCGAGCAAGCCGATGCGCCTGCAGAACGCGTACGTGGCCGAGAAGGAGATCCACGGGATCGTCGACCACTGCAAGGGGCAGATGCAGGCGAACTACCGGGAGGACGTCGCCGAGGCCAACAAGCCGAAGAAGGAGATCGACGAGGACATCGGCGACGACATGGACCTGCTCGTCCAGGCGATCGAGCTGGTCGTGTCCACCCAGTTCGGGTCGACGTCGATGCTGCAGCGCAAGCTCCGCGTCGGGTTCGCCAAGGCCGGCCGGCTCATGGACCTGATGGAGAGCCGCGACATCGTCGGGCCGAGCGAGGGCTCCAAGGCGCGGGACGTCCTCGCCAAGCCGGACGATCTCCCCGGGGTGCTCGCGGAACTGCGCGGCGGAGGCTGAGCCGCGGGCCGGCCGGCGGTCGGCGCAGGTCGCGCACGAAAAGGGCGGGGCATTGCGGAATGATGCGAAATCTTGCCCTGTTTCGAACGTGTTGGCTGTCGCTCAACGGGCATCCCCGTTCCTAGACTGGTGTCCCGGAAGATCGGCCACGAGCGCCCCCGAAGGAGGCCCGAGGTGAGCATCGGTGAGACCCTGGCGGAGGAGCGTGAGCGGGCCGGTCTCTCGGTGACACAGGTGAGTCTCCAGACCCGGATCCGGGAGACCGTGATCCGCGGCATGGAGGCCGACGACTTCTCGCTCTGCGGCGGCAACTTCTACGCCCGCGGCCACATCCGCAGCATCTCCCGGGTCATCGGCATCGACCCGGAGCCGCTCGTCGCCGAGTTCGACGCCGCGCACGGCGGCGCCCCGCAGCCGGTCTCGGTGGTGGCGGCGTTCGAGCCGGAGCAGCCCGTCGCGTTCCGCGAGCGCAAGGCGCCGAACTGGAGCGCCGCGATGGCGCTCGCCCTCGCGCTCGTCGTCATCTACGGGGTCGTGCAGGTGGTCGGGCACGACGGCGGCGGCGAGCAGCGCACCGCGCAGCAGGTCGCCGGGACGCCCCCGCCGCCGAGCCCGAAGCCGTCGGCGTCCCAGAGCGGCGCGCCGGTCGCCGAGGCGCCGCGCACCGAGGTCGACGTGCGGGTCGAGGCCAAGCGCACGACGTGGCTCAACGTGATGGGCGACAAGGGCAGGACGCTGTTCATCGGCACGCTGCACAAGGGCGAGCAGAAGGACTTCAGCGCCAAGAAGAAGGTCAAGCTGGTGATCGGCGTCGGCGGCAGCGTCAACCTGACCGTCAACGGCAAGGACATCGGCTCGCCCGGCAAGGGCAAGGGCGTGCAGCGGCTGAGCTTCGACCGCGAAGACCCGGAACACGCCTGAACCGGGGGCCGCGACGGCCGCCCGTCCGCGATGACCCGCCCAGGGGCCCGCTGGTACGTCCCGGCGCCGGCGCCCATTACCTTTAGGGGCATGTCGACTCGCCGCAAGGTCTCTCTCATCACGCTCGGCTGCGCCCGCAACGAGGTCGATTCCGAGGAACTCGCCGCGCGCATCGAGGACGCGGGCTGGGACCTGGCCGACGATGGCGACGGCGCGGACGTGGTCGTCGTCAACACCTGCGGGTTCATCGAGGCCGCCAAGAAGGACTCCATCGACACGCTGCTCGCCGCGCACGACTCCGGCGCCAAGGTCGTGGCCGCCGGCTGCATGGCCGAGCGGTACGGCAGGGAGCTGGCGGAGGCGCTGCCGGAGGCGGACGCGGTGCTCGGCTTCGACGACTACGCCGGCATCGGGGAGCGGCTCGACGACGTCATGGCGGGCCGCAGGCGGGACGCGCACACGCCGCGCGACCGCCGGACGCTGCTGCCGATCAGCCCGGTCGACCGGTCCGCGTCCGGGGTGGCGGTCCCGGGGCACGGCGCGCCGGCCGACCTGCCGGACGGGGTGGCCCCGGCGTCCGGCCCGCGGGTGCTGCGGCGGCGGCTCGGCGGCGGCCCGGTGGCGCCGCTGAAGCTGGCGTCCGGCTGCGACCGGCGCTGCACGTTCTGCGCGATCCCCGCGTTCCGCGGCGCGTACGTGTCGCGCCCGGCGGCGGAGGCGCTGGAGGAGGCGCGCTGGCTCGCCGGGCACGGCGTCCGCGAACTGGTCCTCGTCAGCGAGAACTCGACGTCCTACGGCAAGGACCTCGGCGACCTGCGCGCGCTGGAGAAGCTGCTGCCCGGCCTCGCCGCCGTGGACGGCATCGAGCGGGTCCGGGTCAGCTACCTGCAGCCCGCCGAGACCCGCCCCGGCCTCATCGAGGCGATCTGCGGCACGCTCGGCGTCGCGCCCTACTTCGACCTGTCGTTCCAGCACGCCTCCGGCCCGGTGCTGCGCTCGATGCGGCGGTTCGGCGACCGGGAGCGGTTCCTCGGGCTGCTCGACCAGATCCGCGAGCTGGCGCCGGACGCCGGCGTCCGGTCGAACTTCATCGTCGGGTTCCCCGGCGAGACCGAGGACGACTTCGAGGAGCTGGCGGAGTTCCTGTCCGCGGCGCGCCTGGACGCGGTCGGCGTGTTCGGCTACTCCGACGAGGACGGCACGGAGGCCGCGGACCTGGCGGGCAAGCTCGACGCGGCCGAGATCGCCCGCCGCGTCGACGAGCTGTCCGGCCTGGCCGAGGAGCTGACGTCCCAGCGGGCCGAGGACCGGATCGGCTCGGTCGTCCGCGTCCTGCTGGAGGACAAGGCCGAGGAGGGCGGTTTCGAGGGCCGCGCCGAGCACCAGGCCCCGGAGGTGGACGGCACGGTCCGCGTCCGCGGCGAGGGGCTGGCGCTCGGCGAGATCGTCCCGGCCCGCGTCACCGGCAGCGACGGCGTCGACCTCGTCGCGGACGCGAGCGGCGGCCCGAACGCGGACACCGCATGATCGCGGACGCCACGGAACCGGTCGCGGGCGGCCCGCCCCCGGCCGGGGTGTGGAACATCGCCAACGCGCTGACGATGGCCCGGATCGCGCTGGTCCCGGTCTTCGTGTGGCTGCTGTTCCTGGACGGCACCGGCTGGCGGCTCGCCGCGTTCGCGGTGTTCGCGGCCGCCTCGGTCACCGACAAGATCGACGGCGACATCGCCCGGGCCCGCGGCCTGGTCACCGACTTCGGCAAGATCGCCGACCCGATCGCCGACAAGGCGCTCACCGGCGCCGCGCTGGTCAGCCTGTCGGTGATGGGGGAGCTGTGGTGGTGGGTGACGGTCGCCATCATGGTCCGCGAGATCGGCATCACGGTCCTGCGCTTCGTGGTGATCCGGCACGGCGTGATCCCGGCCAGCAAGGGCGGGAAGCTGAAGACGATGCTCCAGGTGATCGCGATCGGCTTCTACATCCTGCCCGGCCCGCTCGACTACGTGCGCTGGGCCACGATGGGCGCCGCCCTCGTCGTCACCGTCGTCACCGGCGCGGACTACGTCGTCCGGGCGTGGCGGATGCGCCGCCGCTCCGCGTCGTCCTGACGCGCCCCGACGTCGATCCGGACGGACGATCTGGGACGTTCTGCGACGTTTCGGGGGCCGATGCCGTGGCGCCCGCGGGGGGCCGCGAGGCCACGCCCACCCCGGTCGTGGTCCCGCGGCCCCGTTCCGCGGGCGCCACGCGGTCTCGATTATCCCCGCTCGCGTCCGTGCGGACGAATCGATCAAATGAGTGATGACTCACAGCGTGACCTGGGGTTCCCCGCCCTGTTGCGCCCGCGGGCCGGCGACCTGCGGCGACGATCCGCGTTCGCGCGCCCGCCCGCCCCGCGCGCCTCGCCCGGCGCGGTCCCGTCCGGGCGGACAAAGCGCGGCCGCGTCTTTCGCGCCGGGACGGATAAGGGATGAGCCCGTTGGACCGGTGCGAACGCGCTCGCGTCCGCGCCGTCCTCATCCGGCCGTCTTCGCGGGTGAACCGGCGGCGCGCCGCCGCCGTCCCGGCCCGGCGGCGTGTCGGTCCCTGCGGGTAGATTCGGACGCCATGCGAGTCGAACTGCTCACGGTCGGGGACGAG
Organism: Spirillospora sp. NPDC047418; assembly: GCF_040643275.1. Taxonomy (NCBI): domain Bacteria; kingdom Bacillati; phylum Actinomycetota; class Actinomycetes; order Streptosporangiales; family Thermomonosporaceae; genus Spirillospora; species Spirillospora sp. NPDC047418. The sequence goes on along the minus strand of NZ_JBEYTW010000024.1, from coordinate 2,437 downwards.
CTGCTCCTCGGCGACACGATCAACGGCAACGCGGCGTGGCTGGGCCGCCGGCTGGCCGACCACGGCGTCGACGTCACCCGCAGCGTGGTCGTCGGCGACGAGCTCGACGTGATCGTCGCGGCGGTGGCGTCGGCGCTCGAACGGGCCGACGCGGTCATCACCACCGGCGGGCTCGGCCCCACCTCCGACGACCTCACCCGCGACGCGCTCGCCGCGGCGGCCGGCGTCCCGCTCGTCCGCGACCCGGAGCTGGAGCGGCGGCTGCGCGAGCGGGTGGCCCGCGCCGGGCGCGGGCTCCAGCCGATGGCGCTGCGCATGGCGGACGTGCCGAAGGGCGCGGGAGTGCTGGCCAACTCCGCCGGGTCGGCGCCCGGCCTGCGCGTCGAGCTGCCCGGCGGCGTCGTCTACGCGCTGCCCGGCGTCCCGTTCGAGATGCGCACGATCATGGACGAGGTGGTGCTGCCGGAGCTGGCCCGCATCGCCGGGCTGCCCGCGGTCGCGCGCCGCACGCTGCGCACCGACCGGGTGTGGGAGTCGGTCGTCGCGGCGAAGCTCGCCGAGGTCGAGGCCATGGACGGGGTCCGGCTCGCCTACCTGCCCGACCCCGCCGAGGTGAAGATCCGCATCACCGTGGCCGGCCCGGACGCCGCCGGGCGCCTGGAGGGCGTGGAGGCGCACGTCCGGGAGCTGCTGGGCTCGGCCGTCTACGGGGCCGAGGACGAGACGCTGGACCGGGTCGTCCACCGGCTGCTCGCCGCCCGCGGGGAGACCGTCGCGACGGCGGAGTCGCTGACCGGCGGGCTCATCGGCGCGGAGCTGACCGCGATGCCCGGCTCGTCCGCCACCTACGCGGGCGGCATGGTGACGTACGCGACGGAGGCGAAGCGGGGGCTGCTCGGCGTCCCGGCCGACCTGCTCGCCGAGCACGGCGCCGTCCACCCGGACGTGGCCGCCGCGATGGCCGCGGGCGTCCGCGACGCGGTCGGCGCGACCTACGGGCTCGCCGTCACCGGTGTCGCCGGTCCCGACACGCAGGACGGGCGCCCGGTGGGAACGGTCTATATCGGAGTGGCCGGTCCCGGCGATTCGCACACTGTGGCCAGTCCGAAACTCCCCGTGCCCGGCGCCGGCCCGGAGATCCGCGCGGTGATCCGGCGGATGACCGTCGTCCATGCCCTTGAGCTGCTGAGACGCGTCCTGCTGGGGCTTGACGCCGAGGACGAGAGCGAGGAGGCTCAGGCAGATCGGGAAGACCGGGACTGATTACAGCGTTACGTTCCGAGCGAACACGAAATCAACGGTCTGCCATGGTCACCGTCCGGGCGGGTACGGTGGAACCGGCAGATGGTCCGAACTGAGGGAGGGAGCGAGACGATGGTCCTGCTTCGCCAGCTGCTCGGTGACGTACTGCGGCAGCTGCGGCTGCGCCAGGGACGCACCCTCCGTGAGGTGTCCGCGGCGGCGCGGGTGTCACTCGGCTATCTCTCCGAGGTCGAGCGGGGACAGAAAGAGGCTTCGTCGGAGCTGCTGTCCTCGATCTGCAAGGCCCTGGGAGTTCCGCTGTCGCACGTGCTGAGGGAAGTCGCGGATCAGCTGGCCCTCGCCGAGCTGCAGCACGAGCCCGTCATGGCGGGCGCGCCCGAGCACGAGCGCATCACCGCCGAGAGCATTCCGGAGACGCCCGAGGAGATCACCGGGGAGTTCCGCGCCGACATGGTCGCGGCGTGACCCGCTCCTGACGCGTTCATGCCCTACGGGGGCCGCGGGTGTGCGCGGCCTCACGCATGAAGGCGGCATTACCGGGGATCTTTCCGTGTTGTAGCGGACAACCGTAACGATGCGGAAGGAGCCCGATAATGGCGACGGTCAAGAGCCCGCTTCCCGACGACGCAGTGAAGGTGGTGGGGCAGGCCCTGCAGGGTGCCCTCGTCGATCTCGTCGATCTCGCCCTGGTGGCCAAGCAGGCGCACTGGAACCTGACCGGGCGCAACTTCAAGGTCGTGCACGAGCACCTCGACGAGGTCGTGGCCCTCGCCCGGACCGGCCAGGACGACGTGGCCGAGCGCGCCGTGGCGATCGGCGTGAACCCGGACGGCCGGTCCCGCACGGTGGCCGACCGCACCGAGCTGCCGCAGCTGGAGGCCGGCTACCTCGACGACGACAAGGTCGTCGCCGCGATCACCGACATCCTGGCGCAGATCATCGGCCGCTTCCGCGAGCGCATCGCCGCGACCGACGAGCCCGACCAGGTCACCCAGGACCTGCTCATCGGCATCACCGCCGAGCTTGAGAAGCAGCACTGGATGTTCCAGGCCCAGACGCGTTGATCGCACTGCCGCCGGCGGCCGGGCCTTGGGGGGCCCCGCGCGAGGTCCCCCACGCCGGCGTCGGACGGCGGCTGGCGACCGGGCCGGCGGCGTCCGCCCGGCGCGGGCCC
>NZ_JBEYTW010000023.1:0-103836 GCF_040643275.1 Spirillospora sp. NPDC047418 | reverse complement strand
CGATCCCCCGGGGGGGGCAGGCGCCGGGCCTCCCCCCAGTACAGCGGTTCTGGGGGAAGGCCCGGGGAGCGGGCGCCCCGCGGGCTGGGTGCGGGGCGCCGTTCTAAGGTGCCGTCCGGCTCGCCGGGGTCGGACGGCACCGGGTCAGATCTGCTGCCAGAGCGCGGGGACGGCCGCCGGCGTCCAGCCGGGCTGGGCCTGGTGCGCCTGGATGCAGCGGTAGCTGGCGCCGTTGTAGGTGACGACGTCGCCGGCCTGGTAGACGATGCCCGCCGCCCAGGTGCCGCTCGGGTCGCCGGGGTCGCCCGGGTCGTCCGGCGGGTTGGAGTCACCGGTGTACAGGGTCAGGCCGTACACCTGGAGCGCCTCGTTGACGGGCTGGAAGAACGTCGTCCCGCCGCTGGAGCAGTTGCCGGACCCGCCGGACGTCATGCCCTGCGCCTGCGTCCCGCTGATGAACGAGCCGCCCGAGTCGCCCGGTTCGGCGCACACGTTCGTCTGCGTCACCTCGTAGACGGTGCCCTCCTGGTAGGTGACGCTGGTGTTGAGCTGCTGGATCGTCCCGCAGTGCCAGCCGGTGGTGGAACCGGAGCGGCACACCTGCGAGCCCGGCTGCGCCACGGTCGAGCCGGTCACGGCCCGGTCGGCGACCGTGCCGTAGCCGTTCACCAGCGCGGTCGGCGTCCAGTTGCTGTTCGTCGCCACGTAGGAGTAGTCGCTGCCCGGGAACGTGGACCCCTGGAAGGTACCCTGCTGGGCCTGGTTGGACCCGGTCGTGGTGGAGCCCGCGCGGCCGCAGTGCCCGGCGCTGACGAAGCCGCCCTGCCCGCTCCGCGTGACCGGGAAGCCGATCGAGCAGCGGGTGGAGCCGTTGATGTAGTACGCGTCGCCGCCCCGCAGGTTGGCGTAGGTGCGGGGCTTGATGCCGGAGCGCTCGACGGTGACCGCGCCGGCGCTCAGCCCGGCGGCCTTGGCGAACGCGCGCGCCTCGGCGGGGACGGAGCTCAGCACGACGACCCGGTTGTTCTGGACGTCCACGTACCAGACGGGGGAGTGGGCCGGGGCGTGCCGCTTGGCGGCGCGGTCCAGTTTGGTCTTGGCGGCGGTGAGTTCGGCGAGGCTGTGGGCGACGACCGTCGCGCGGGCGCCCTGACCGGTGATCTGCCCGGCCTCGCCCGCGTCGGTGGTGGCGACGTGCAGCGTCTCGCCGGTCTTGCCGCTGATCCAGCTGCCCGCGAAGCTCGCGCCGAGCTTCACCCGCAGCTTCCCGGCGGTGACACCGGCGTCGAACTGGTTGACCAGCGCCTGCTTCGCCTGCGCGGCGGTGAGGCCGAGGTCGCGCTGCATCGCCGCCAGCATGGCCTGCGGGACGTCCGCGGCGGTCGCCGCCGAGTACGGCGCCGGCTGCGGGGGAGCGGTCTGGGCCGTCGCGATGCCCTGCGTTCCGGCGAGTCCGAGCGCGCCGACGGAAAGGACGGCGACGCGCAGAACGCGTCTGTGAGACATGGTCTCTCCTCGGGGTGGGGGTGCGGCAAAGGTAGATGCCTTTGCGCGGGCCGAGAAAGCCTTTCCCGGACGGCGTTCTGGCGAGTTGGCGCCGCTGTCGATATTCGCCACGCATGCGCTTGCCGCGGAACCGGCTTCCTTGAAAGGGTGGCCGCCCGCACTCCGCTGCTAGATAATCGCGTCCATGTTCCCCGCGACCGCAACCGGTGAGAATCCGTTCGCGGCCCTTGGCGTGACCGCCGTGCAGCACGGCCTTTACCGGGCGCTGCTGCACCACCCGGGCAGCACGCTGAGCGAACTGGCCCGGTGGTCGGAACAGCCCCGGCATCGGCTGGCGGCGCTGCTGGCGGAACTCGAAGAACTCGGCATGGTCGGCACGGACGCCGCCGCCGACCCGGCGTACTCCCCGTATCCTCCGGACGCCGTCGTCGAGACGCTGATTCGCCGGCGGGAGACCGAGTTCATCCGCGCCCGCGTCGCGGCGAAGCGGCTCAGCGGCGACCTGCTGTCCGCCGAGCAGCGCGCCCACCCCGAGAAGCTCGTGGAGATCATCGACGGCCTGGACGCGGTGGTGCAGCGCTACGAGCAGGTGCAGCGGGCGGCCGTCCGGCAGGTGAAGGCGATCGACAAGCCGCCCTACGCGGTCGACCCCGTCCAGCCCAACGAGATCGAACGGGAACAACTCGCCAACGGCGTGGAGTACCGAGCCATATATGCCCCGGAAGCCCTGGCGATCCCCGAGCACCTGGAAATGGCCCGTTACGACTCCAGTCTCGGCGAACGCTCCCGCGTCCTGGAGAACCCGCCGGCCAAACTCGTGATCGTCGACGACGAAATGGCGCTGATGCCGCTACGGGGCGACGACCCCGGAATAACCGCCCTGATCCGCCCGTCGACGCTCCTCGATATTCTCATCGGCGTATTCAACACCTGCTGGGAACAGGCCACACCACTGCACTTCGACGACGAGACCAGTGCCCCCGGCGCATGGCCCCGGCTGTCCGAGGCCGACCGCCATCTGCTCACCCTCCTCGCCGCCGGCCTCAAGGACGAGGCCATTGCCCGCCACACCGGAATGGGCGCCCGCACGGTAAGCCGCCACGTGGCCCGCCTAATGCGCACCCTGAACGCCCGCACACGATTCCAGGCCGGCGTACACGCCACCCGCCGCGGCCTCCTCTGACCACGACTGAGCCGCGATCCGGGCTGCGATCTGCCGGTTTCACGGGACGCCCCCGGCCGGGCGGGGTCGGTAGAATCGGGGGATGGCGGGGGCGGAGAGCGGGTATCGGGCGCGGTGGGAGGAGCACAACTCCGCGCGGCAGATGATGATCCTGCGCGCCGCCGTCGAGCTCATCGAGGAGACCCCGCCCGGTACGCACGTCTCCGTGCAGCAGATCGCGAAGCGGGCCGGGCTCGCCAAGTCGGTGGTGTACCGCCGGTTCGGCGACCGGGACGACCTGGACCGCCGGATCAGGTCCTATCTCGTCGACGACTTCGCGAGCGCGATGGCGGCGAAGCTCGACATCTCGCACGGTTCGGTCGAGGAGATCCTCGGCAGGTCCATCGACACGGTCGCGGGGTGGATGTCGGAGCACCCGCGCCTGCACGACTTCATGGGGCAGGGGCCGACCCATGACGACGACTCGGGCGCCGATGCGGTCAGCATCCTGCGGGGCCGGATCGCGGGCCGGGCCCGCGAGGTCATCAGCGTGCTCCTGGCGTCGTTCGACATGGACGACAGTGGCCTGGAGTCGCTTCCGCTGGCCATCGTGACGATGGTGGAGGGCATGCTGACGCAGTGGGTGCGCGACCCGGCCTCGGGCAGGTCCCGCGCGGAGGTCGTGGCCGAACTGACCGCCTACGCGTCGTTCATGCTGGACGGCGCCGCGCGGTCGCTGGGTCTCGTCATCGACCCCACGACCGAACTCCGGACGGTCGTCGAGCGGATGACCGGCGCGGGCGTGGCCGACGGCGTCACGGTGTGAGTGCGGGCCGCCGCTCCAGGCGTGCCGCCAGCTCGCCGTGGCCGGTCCTCGGGTCGGTCAGGGCGCCCGTGTTGTAGTCGTCTATCAGAGCCCGCACCGTCTCCAGCGCGCACGACTTGTTGGTGCCGATGAAACCGGTCGGGCCGCGCTTGATCCAGCCCGCGACGAACGTGCCCGGCACGGCCGCGCCGGTCAGCGGGTCGAGGACGCGGCCGTGCTCGTTCGGTACGGTGCCGGTCGCGTCGTCGAACGGCAGGTCCGGCACGGGCAGCCCCCGGTAGCCGATCGCGGACAGCACCAGCCCGGCGTCCACGGTCTCGGTCCGGCCGGTCGGCTCGACGCGGGCGCCGTCCGCGGTGAGCGCGTTGCGTCCGAACTCGACGCCCTCGGCGCGGTCGCTCCCGATGATGCGCAGCGGGGACAGCAGGTATCGAAGGCGGATCCGGCGCGGCGCCGCGGCCGGGTCGGGGGAGAGGCCGCGCAGCACGTCCAGCTTGGGGCCGGTGGCGGTGGCGGGGCCGAGGTCGTCCGGTGGGACGGTGACGCCGACGCCCGGCGTCGAGCGGAGGCCGACCAGTTCGGGGAGGGTGAACGCCGACTGCGCGGGTCCGCGCCGCCCGGCGACCACGACCTCCTCGACGGCGCTGCGGTGCAGCGCGTCCAGCGCGGCGGGGGCGATGTCGGTGCCGGCGAGCGACGCCGGGTCGACGGTCAGGATCCGGGCGACGTCGAGCGCGACGTTGCCGTTGCCGATCACCACGACGCGGGGGTGCGACAGGTCGAACGTCCGGTCGGCGAAGTCGGGGTGGCCGTTGTACCAGGCGACGAACTCGGTGGCGGACGCCGTGCCGGGCAGCCCGGCGCCCGGAATGTCGAGCGGACGGTCCGTCGAGGCGCCCACCGCGTAGACGACCGCGTGGTGGTGGGCGAGGAGGTCGTCGTGCGTGACGTCCTTGCCGACCTCGACGTTGAGGAGCAGGTCGAGGCCGTCCTGCGCGCGGATGCGGTCGAACTGCGCGGCGACTCCCCGCGTCCGCCGGTGGTCGGGGGCGACGCCCGTCCGCGCCAGCCCGTAGGGCATCGGGAGCCGCTCGATCATGGTGACCCGCGCGCCGGGGACGGTGAGCACCTCGTCGGCCGCGTACATCGCGGCCGGTCCGGAGCCGACGACGGTGACCCGCAGCGGCTCGGGCCGCTCGCGGACCCGCAGCGGCGGCACCACCGGCGCGAGCAGCGGCCGGGCGCGCGGGACGTCGTAGAACGCGGAGTTGATCGACAGGAAGTCGCGCTCGTCCTCGGCCAGCTTCGTGTGCGGCTTGATCGCGTCCACCGGGCACGCCGCGACGCACGCGCCGCAGTCGACGCAGGCCGCCGGGTCGATGTAGAGCATCTCCGCGGTCGCGAAGTCCGGTTCGTCCGGTGTCGGGTGGATGCAGTTGACCGGGCACGTGTAGACGCAGGACGCGTCGCCGCAGCACGACTGGGTGACGACGTGCGGCATCAGGCGAGCCCGCGCGCTTCGCGGTGCGGCTCGCCCCGGTACCGCGACGGCTTCCCGTCGATGTGCAGCGCCTTCCACAGGCGCTTGGCGGCCGGCGTCATCAGCCCGAGGTCGTCGGCGAGCCTGCGCATGTCGCCGAAGTAGCCGGCGAGGATCGCGCGGGAGTGCGGGCTGTCCCAGAACGCCTCCTTGAACACCTCGCGCGGGATGCCGAACTGCTTGGCGAACGAGCGCGGCGGCGTCATGATCTCCCCGGCCAGCCAGCGCATCGCGAGCGGGAAAACCAGCGCGCACGCCGCCCGGTTCGCCCGGTTCATCCGCGGGACGTGCACGCGCAGGAAGTCGTTCGCGAACGAGATGTGCCGCGCCTCCTCGGCGATGTGGATCTCCATCGTGCGCAGCACCGCGGGCGGCATGCTCTCGCCCGAGCGGATGACGGCCTTCTGGTAGTGGTCGATGGGCTCCTCGCCCGCGAGGATGCCGATGAACAGGACCACGTGCCGGTAGCCGCCGGCCACGCCGATCAGCGGCGACAGCCGCCGGAACCACGTCCGCATGCCGGGCACGTCGACGCCGATCCGGTTGACGAGCTCCTGGAACATCTGGATGTGGTTGCACTCCTCGGTCATCTCGTGGAGGCAGTAGCGGAACTCGGCCGACCCGTTGGGCAGCTTCATGATGTAGTGCATCATTCCGCGGATCAGGATGCTCTCGAACGCGGCGCCGACCTTGATCGAGTTGGCCATCCGCCACTTGCCGATCTCGATCTGCCGGTGCGGCGGCAGGTCCTGGTACCACTGGGTCGCGCCGAGCGGGTCGATGTCCGGTGACAGCACCCAGCGGGGGTCGTCGGGGTCGAGCGCGAACTCCGGCGCGTCCCAGTCGATGTCGAGGAACGGGTCGAAGCGCCGGCGCACCGACCCCTCGGACAGCGTCCGCAGCAGGTCGAGGTACTCCTGGTCGAACGCATCGGCTCCGGCGGAAGTGGACAGCGTCATCGAGACCTCCTCGTCGTGGCGGATCCCGTCTCGCCCGCGGGGCGGCCGGTACCGCGGGGGCCCGGCCCACTGCTCCGGAATTTAGTGGGACGCCATGTCCCATGCAAGGCGTCCGGCGCGGATGAGCCCGACGTCACGTCCGCACGACGACCGATGGCTCGGCCGCCCGGGGGGCCGGAGTGCCGGGCGCTGGACGGATGCCGACCGCGTGCGGTGGCAGAGCGCGCTCGGTGCACAGCAGGATCACCGCGCCGGCCAGGACCAGCAGCGCCAGGACCGTCCACAACTGCCAGGTTCCCGCCTCCAGCAGGAAGCCCAGGAGAAGTGGTGCGATCGTGCGGCAGAGCGACCATGACAGCTGGTAGACCGACAGGTACCGTCCGCGCAGGTGGTCGGGGGCGGCCTGGACGGACAGACCCTGCGCGGGCACGGAGTGGATGAGTTCGCCGCTGGTGTAGAGCACCGCGACCGCGAGGACGGCGACGATCGCGGACGCCCCGCTCACGAACTGGGGGATGAGCGCGAAGGCGGTGAAGGACACCGCGAAGATGGCCGCGCCGAGTGCCGCGGCGCGGGGACGCCTGCCGCGCATGGTGATGCGGGCGACCGGCACGCCGAGCGCGGCGACGAGCACGGTGTTGAGTGCGAACACGCCTCCCGCGAGGGCATCGGGCAGGCCGATGTCGCGGGTGAGGAAGACCGGCAGGGCCATGGCCTGCGTGGTGTAGCCGAAGGCGATCAGGAAGTTGGCGGCGGTGATGAGCAGGTAGGGCCGGTCGGTGAGCACCCGCCGGTATCCCCGCTGCTCCTTAGCCTCTTCCTTCCGCTGCTCCTTCCGTTGCTCCTTGCGGTGCCGCCGTGCGCCGTCGCGGACGGCCGGGATCCGGGCCACCAGCCCGGTGGCCAGGACGAACAGCGAGGCCAGGACCAGCGCGGCCGTGATGAAGCCGGTGGTGCCGTCGACCGCGAGCACGGCGGCGGCCGCGATGCTGCCGAGCCCCATGCCGCCGTTGCGGAGGCTGCGGTCCCAGGCGAGCAGCCGGTCGCGTTCGGCGCCCTGGGCGATCTCGCCGATGAACGCGTGCTGGCTCGGCGTGGAGGCCCACATCCCCACCGCGACCACCACGGCGACCGCCAGGAAGGACGGGTAGGTGTCGGCGAACGGGTAGGCGGCGAACCCGGCCGCGCGCAGCACCAACGCGCACATGACCACGCGCTTGGCCCCGATGCGGTCGATGAGGACCCCGGCGACCGGCATGAACGCCAGCGCGCACAGCCCGGCGAGGCTGAGGCCGGCACCGATCGCCGTCAGCGACAACCCCGTCAGCGCGTGGACGAACAGCATCGTCAGCGGGACATAGATGCCGTCGCCGATCGACCCGACGAGCGCGGCGGCGTAGAGGCGGCGACGCGCGGACACGCTCGAGTCAGCAGGCGCGTTCGGATCAGCGGGTGTGTTCGGATCAGCGGGTGTGTTCGGGTCAGCGGGCGTGTTCGGGTCAGTTGAAGTCGAGCGCACCCCGTGCCCGCTTCATCTCGGCGAACGAATCGGTCGCGGCCAGGGTCCGCACGCCCTCGAACAGCCGGACGGCCTGCGCGCCCTTCGGGATGGCGCTCAGGACGGGCCCGAAGAACGTCGACCCGTCCAGGGTGATGAGGGGCGTGCCGCCTTCCTCGCCCATGGCGTCCTGCGCGGCCTGGTGCCTGGCGCGCAGAGCCGTGTCGAACTCCTCGCTGGAGGCTGCTTCGGCGAGCGACGCGGGCAGCCCCACCTCGTCCAGGGCCTCGGCGATGACCGCTTCGAAGTCCTTGTTGCCCTGCGTGTGGATGCGCGTGCCGAGCGCCGTGTACAAGTCGCGCAGGACCGCGGTGCCGTGGCCGATCTCGGCGGCCGTGCACACCCGGGCCGGGCCCCAGGCGCGGTCGTTGAACTCGCGGTACCAGGGCTCGATCTCGCGGTGCTCGTTGAGCACCGACAGGCTCATGATCCGGAAACTCAGGTCGATCGGCCGTAGCCGCTCGACTTCGAGCAGCCACCGGGAGGTGATCCAGGCGAACGGGCAACTGGCGTCGAAGTAGCACACGACCTGCACGGCCGGCGGCGAGGCAAGCTTATCTTCCATGGAAGCTAATATAACTTCCCCGGAAGATACAATCAACGCCATGCACCCCGACGCCACCGACGTCCCCGATGCCACGGCCGTGATCGTCGCCCAGTGGAGCCGCGAGCGCCCCGACCTGGACCCGGGCCCGATGCTGGTCATTGGCCGGCTCTTCCGCCTCACCGACGAGATCGACCAGCGCCTCCGCCCGCTCTTCGCCGCCGCGGACCTGGGTAACGGCGACTTCGACGTCCTCGCGGCACTGCGCAGGTCCGGAGCACCCTGCACCCTGTCCGCGGGGGAGTTGAGCCGAACCGTCCTGGTCACCACCGGCGCGATCACCAAGCGCGTCGACCGGCTCGAAGCCCGCGGCCTGGTCGAAAGGACCGTCGCCGAGAACGACTCGCGCGGACGCCTCATCACCCTCACCGCCGAGGGCATCGCACTGACCGACGACCTCATCGCCGCCCACCTGGACAACCAGCGCCGCCTGCTGTCCGGCCTCAGCGCCGAGGAGCAGTGGCAACTGGCCGCCCTGCTCCACCGGCTGTCGGCAACGCTCGAACCCTGAACTCGCCGGGGCGGCGTCCTGAACCCTCCGGCAGTGCCCGGGACCCGAGGTCGGCAAGAGGCGGCAAAGTCTCGGAAAGCGGCGGATGCCCCCGGCCCGTCCGAACACATCCCAGGTGGACGGACGAGCGGGGAGCATGCACATGCCTGGGGACGAGACGCGGGTCGTCGATCCGCGAACGGCGTACGGCTGGGACGGCTGGGGAACCTGCCTGTCCTGGTGGGCCAACACCGAACTGGGCGGGCGTGACGACCTGGCGGCGGCCCTGTTCGGCCTTGACCCGGTGCGCGTCGGCACCACCGGCGGAGAGGTCGAGCTTCCCGGGCTGGGGCTGAACATCGTCCGCTACAACCTCGGCGCCTGCACCTGGACGGGCGCCGGGATGGTCGAGTCGCCCGCCATCGTCCGCCGCAAGCAGATCGAGACGTTCGGCGACGGCGATGCGTGGAACTGGGACGCCGACCCGAACCAGCGGAGCATGCTCGTGAAAGCCCGCGACCACGGCGCCGACGTGTTCGAGATGTTCTCGGTCTCCCCGCCGTGGTGGATGACGGTGACCGGGAACCCGTCCGGCGCCGAGCGCGGCGACGTGGACAACCTGGAGTTCGCGTACCAGGAGGCGTTCGCCGGCTACATCGCCGAAGTGGCCCGGCGCGCCCGCGACGAGTGGGGCATCCGGTTCGGCTCGGTCGAGGCGTTCAACGAGCCGTCGCTCGCGTCCTGGCACGCGCGGCAGAACCAGGAGGGCTGCCACTTCACCCTGGGCGCGCAGGAGGCGGTGCTCGCATACCTGCGCCGCGCCTTGGACGCCCGCGATCTGCCGGACGTGCTGATCGCCGCGTCCGACGAATGCCGCTACGCGGAGGCCACGGGCACCTGGAAGAACTTCACCGAGGACACCAGGCGCCTCATCGGCCGCGTCAACGTGCACGGCTACGAGCGCGACGACGACGGCCGCAGCCGCGCCGCCCTCCGCGAAGCCGCCGGCCCGGAAACGCCGATATGGCAGACGGAGTACTCCGAAGGCGAGCCCGACGGTCTCACGATGGCCCTGAGCATCGCCCGTGACATCGGCTACCTGCGTTCTCGCGCATGGGTCTGCTGGCAGCCGGTGGAGGCCCTCGACTGGGGCCTGCTGGACGGCGAGTACGACGACACCACCCCGAACCCGGACGGCGGAGCGAAGGGCACCCTGGCGGGACAGGTCGGCGGCGTGAACCCCAAGTACTACGTCCTGGCCCACTACACCCGGCACATCAGGCCGACGGCACGCGTCCTCGACTCCGGTCACCCGGAAACGGTCGCGGCCCATGACACCGCCGCCAGCCGATTGAGCCTGGTCACCGCGACCGCCGGCGACTCCCGAGACGTCACCTACGACCTACGAGCCTTGACCGAGGACACGAACGTCGTCCGCGTGTGGACGACCGACACGACCACCACCCCGACCGCACGCCGCTACACCCGCGCCCCCGACACGCACTTGCGCGACGGGATGCTGACAGTCGCCCATGAGGCGAACACGGTGACCACACTGGAAGTCGACAACGTCCCGGCGGGGTGAACGCGTCGCCAGCCGGACTGGGCTCTCGGTCAGGTGCGTGGTGTTTCGGAGCGGAAGGTGTGGCCGAGTTCGGGGCCGAGGCCGAAATAGTGACGGAAGTTGTAGATCAGCGGGCTCCACAGGGCGGGGTCGATGTACTGGGTGCCGGGGATGACGATGCGGGGATCGGCGTGGACCTTCAGCACATGGGCCTCCACGATGACGAACGTCCCGGTCGCGTCCGGCTGAATCCGGGCGGCTCGGGCCTCCATCTGGATCGGGCACTCGGAGACCCGTGGCGGGCGGACCATGTCGGACGGTTCCGGGTTGAGGCCGGCGGCTTCGAACTTGGCGGGCTCGAAACGAAAGGCGCCCTCCTTGTGCGGTGGCACCGGGTCGCTTCCGGTCAGCGGGGCCAGCCGCTCGACGGCCTCCCATTGGTGCGGAGCCGGAATATTGATCACGAGATCGGGCCGGACGCTCAGGTTCCCGGCTGTGTGCCCGCCGGCTCCCAGCCCCAGGACCACGACCTGCCCCAGTGCCCATGCTGACGACATCGGCGCAAGGTTGGCCGAACCATCAACGTTCTCGGTGGTCAGCAACATGACCGGTGTTCCGAAGTAGAGGATGCTCGGAGTGATGGGCAGGTGCCCGGCGGCAACTTCCGCAGGGGAACGGTGGCTCGCGATGGTGCTCATGGGGCGACGTTAAGGGCACGTCGTTTCGGTGCCCGACGAACGATCGCAGCCAAAGCGTCGTCCGGTCGTCGTCCGGTGGTCGTGGCCCCCTCCACGGTCGTGTCACTCGGGACGGTTGATCGCCTCCGCCGCCGGTGTCCGGAGCGCGAGCCGGGTCGGCAGCATCACGGCCGGCCAGGCGATCGCCGCCGCCGCGATCACGATCCCGGCGAAGGTCAGGGGCGGGACGGTGGGGAGCACCGAGTGGCGTATCGCGTAGCTCATCCCGATCAGCGACGGCAGCGCGGCGACCGTCCCCACGGCGACCGCGGAGGTCACGATGAGGGCCGCCTCATGCCGCATCATCGACCTGACCTGGTCGGTGCGGAGGCCGATCAGGCGCAGCAGGGCGAACTCGCGGACCCGGGAGATCGTCGCCATGACCAGCGTGTTGACGACGGCGATCGCGAGGTAGCCGAGCAGCAGGGCGTTGAGCACGAGGCTGATCGCGCCGCCGCCGTCGTCGGTCGGTGCGGCGGTGATCGCCTCGGGACCGCTCACGTGCAGCGTCGGGTACGCCTCCAGCACCGCGCGCAGGTCCGTGCCCCCGTCGGTGCGCACGAGCAACCACTGGTCGAGTTGGTCGGTGGTGTGCGCGACGACCACATCATGGGGCAGCGTGACGTCGCCGAAGCCGAGCCCGTGCTCGTAGACGGCGACCACTTTGGCCTTCTCGACGGTGCCGTCGCCGAGGTGGACGTCGACGCTGCCGCCCACGTCGACGCCGACCGTCCCGGCGACGAGCCGGCTGAGCGCGACCGCGGACCCGGTGAGGCCGCGCAGGTCGCCGCGCAGGACGTCCAGGTCCATGGTGTCCGGTGTGGCGGCGGGGTCGACGCCCTGCGCCGTGGACACCCTGTACTGGACGCTGTCGCCGTCCGGCCAGGTGAGGATCGCCGAGGTCCGGGCGACGGGGCCGACCGCGCGGACGCCCGGGACGCCGCGGAGCGTCCCGGCGAGGCCGGGTGAGATCCCCGGGCCGTCGGAGGTCACCACGCGGTCGGCGAGCACGCCGCCCGCCGCCTGGTCGTGCGCGGTCGCGGCCAGCGTCGCGGCGCTGAAGAGCTGCGCGGACGCCATGGCCACGCCGATGATCAGCGGAGTCGTCGCGGCGCTGAGCCGGCGGGCCCGGGCGCGAGAGCCGGCGATGGCGAGGAACCAGGTCGCGCGGCCCTGATGCCGGCTGAGCAGGGTCGCGATGCCGCCGAACAGCCGCGGCCCGAGCAGCGCGACGGCGATCACCAGGACCAGCGCGGAACTGGCGGCGCCGTCGATGGCCGACTCGCCCGGCAGCACGATGGGCAGCACGACCGCGGCGGCCAGGCCCGCGGGCACGAGCAGCAGGCCGAGGGAGAGCCGGACCCAGCCGAGCTTCTTCGGCTCCACGGCCGCCTCGCCGAGCGCCTCGACCGCACTGATCCTCGCGCCGCGGCGGGCCGCGAGCCGGCCGCCGATCCAGGCCGCGAGGGCGCAGACCAGCAGCGCGAACAGCACGGGCATCGGCGTGACCACCAGCGAGAATCCGGACGGCAGCGCACCGGCCGCCGTGAACACGGCGTGCAGCAGCACGGCGAGCAGGACGCCTGGGACGGCGCCGAGCACGGCGCCGATCCCGCCGACCAGCACGGCCTCGCCACCGATCATGCGCAGCACCTGCCGCGGCGTGGCGCCGACGGCCCGCAGCAGCGCCAGTTCGCGGCGGCGCTGCTGCACCGACAGCGCCAGTGTCCCGGCGACCACGATGATCACGAGAAGGATCATGGTGGCGCCGAACGCGGCGGCCACCTCGATGACGAACGACCGCATCCGGCCGACGTCGAGCGTCTCGACGTCTCCGCGGTCGTCGCCGGTGGAGGTGACCGCGCCGGGCACGGCCCTGCCGATCCGCTCGGCGAGCTCGTCCGCGTCGACCCCGTTTCCGGCCGGTACGCCGACCGCGTCGATCATGCCGGGCACGCCGTACAGCCGCGCCGCCCGGTCGTCGGTGAAGAAGACCGCGGACTGCCGGTCGAGCGGCGCGGCGGGCTCGGCGACGCCGCTGACCCGGTACGGCTCCGGCGCCGACCCGATCACCAGCGTGACCGTCCCGCCCGCCGCGACCCCGGCACGCTCGGCGAGACCGCTGTCGAGGACGACATCGCCGGCCGAGCGCGGCGGGCCGCCCGAGCGCAGCGTGAACGGCGCGAGCACCGAGGCGGACCAGCCGTGCCCGTACACCGGTGGGCCGCCGAGGACGGAGTGCCCCTTCAGGACGGCCGTGCGGACGCTGATGTCCGCGACCGCGGATCCGGCGCCCTCGACCGCGGCGACCCGCCGCCCGCGCCTCGGCCCGCGCGCCCGCCGGACTGCTGCGCATCGGCTTCACCGAGACCACCGGCGGGCAGGACCTCGACCGCCTCGTCCGCGACCTTGAGCGGGCGCACCCCGGCATCGAGGCGCACCTGCGGGAGATCCCCATCAACGCGCCCCTGGACGCGCTGCGCCGCGACCGGGTGGACGTCCTGGTCGACTGGCTGAGGTTCGACGCGCCCGACATCACGTCGGGGCCGACGCTGGCCGAATACCGCAGGGTGCTCATCGTGGCGGCCGACCACCCGCTGGCCGGCCGGCCCTGTGTCTCCTTCGAGGAGGTCGCCGACTACGAGGTCAACGAACGGAACGAGGGCGGGAACCGGCGGTTCTTTCCCGACCGCACCCGTTCCGGCCGGCCCCTGCGGCTGCACCCATCAACGACCTGCCGCCCATCGAACTCGGGCTCGTCTGGCGTACCGCGCACGAGAACGCCCGCATTCGCGCCCTGGCCGGACTCGTCACCGTCCAGCACGGAGGCCCCGAGTACTGCTGCGGGTCCGATGTCGGAACACCGCTGGCCCGGCAGCCGGCGGTGACGACCGGGACGAGCGGCTGAGGGCTCGGCCTCAGTGCGCGTCGGCGCGGGAGCCGGGGAGGAAGCTGAGCAGTCGTTGGGCCGCCGGGCTGGGACCTGTCGCTGGGACGGCGATCGAGAGGCACCAGACCAGTTCGGCGTGGGCGCCGGTGAGCCGGACGGTGCTCAGCGCCGCGGCCTCCGGCTTGCGGGCGATCGGCTGCGGGACCACCGCGATGCCGAGCCCGTGGCCGACGAGGTTGATGAGCGTGTGGACGTCGTTGACCTCGAGGGACACCGTGCGGCCGGCTCCGGCGGCGGCGAACGCCCGGTCGGTCAGGCCCCGCGTCCCCCAGGCGGCGTGGAAGTCCACGAACGGCTCCCCGCCGAGTTCGGCCCAGGCGACCTGCCCGGCGTCCGCGAGACGGTGGTCCGGATGGCACAGCAGGACGAGCGGCTCGCTGGTCAAGGGCCGCAGCCGTACGTTCGCGGGCGGCTCGGCGGACGGCGCCACAAGGGCGAGGTCCAGGCGCCCCGCGGCCACCTCGTCGACGAGCGTGGTCGAATCGGCTTGGAGAAGCCGGATCTCCACCTGCGGATGCAGCGTCCGGAAGCGAGCCAGCACCGCCGGGACGTCCACCCCGGCGACGCACTGCTCGCTCCCGAGGGAAAGGGTCCCCCGCAGCAGCCCCTGGACGGCTGCCACGGCGTCCTTCGCGGCCCGCACCGAGCCGAGAGCCCGCCGCGCCTCGTCCAGCAGCGCCCGTCCCGGCGCGGTCAGCTCCACACTCCGGGTGCTCCGGACGAAGAGCGCCGCCCCGAGCTCCCGTTCCAGGGCGCGGACCGAGGCCGACAGCCCCGACTGGGAGATCATCAGCCGCTCGGCCGCCCGCGTGAAGTGGCGCTCCTCGGCGACGGCGACGAAGTACTCCAGATGCCTGAGCTCCACGATTGAGAAGGCTAGCTCATGAATCCGTGCGCTCTCTTCTATTGGACAGGTCAATCGGGAGCCTGCTGAACTGGGGCTCACCACGAAGGAGAGGATTCGACATGGAGATGCGCGTGCTCGGGCGGACCGGCGAGCGGATCGGGGTCGTGGGCCTTGGCGCCTGGCAGCTCGGCGCCGACTGGGGCGAGGTCGACGAGGACCAGGCCCTGCGGGTGCTGTCCGCCGCGGCCGACGCGGGCGTGACGTTCATCGACACCGCCGACGTCTACGGCGACGGACGCAGCGAGCAGCTCGTCGGCAGGTTCCTCAAGTCGAGGGACACCACGGGGATCACCGTCGCCACCAAGATGGGGCGCCGGGTACCGCAGCGCCCGGAGAACTACACGCTGGACGCCTTCCGCGACTGGACGGACCGCTCCAGGAAGAACCTCGGCATGGACCGGCTGGACCTCGTCCAACTGCACTGCCCGCCCACGCCCGTCTACTCCACCGACGCCGTCTTCGACGCACTCGACACCCTGGTCGACGAGGAGCGCATCGCGGCGTACGGGGTCAGCGTGGAAACCCGCGCCGAGGCCCTCACGGCGATCGCGCGCCCCGGGGTCGCCACCGTCCAGATCATCCTGAACATGTTCCGCCTCGCCCCGCTGCAGGAGGTCCTCCCGGCCGCCCGCGAGGCCGGCGTGGGCATCATCGCCCGCGTCCCGCTGGCCAGCGGCCTCCTCTCCGGACGCTACGACGAGAA
Organism: Spirillospora sp. NPDC047418; assembly: GCF_040643275.1. NCBI lineage: Bacteria > Bacillati > Actinomycetota > Actinomycetes > Streptosporangiales > Thermomonosporaceae > Spirillospora > Spirillospora sp. NPDC047418. The sequence goes on along the minus strand of NZ_JBEYTW010000023.1, from coordinate 88,330 downwards.
CACGACGTTCGACGCCGACGACCACCGCACCTTCAACCGCCAGGGCCAGGCTTTCGACGTCGGCGAGACATTCTCGGGAGTCGACTTCGCCACCGGCCTGGAAGCCGTCCAACGCCTGGCACCCCTCGTCCCCGCCGACTCCACCATGGCCCAGTTCGCCCTCCGCTGGATCATCGACCAGCCCGGCGTCAGCGTGGTGATCCCCGGCGCCCGCACCCCCGCCCAGGCTCAGAACAACGCGGCCGCAGCCGCCCTGTCACCCCTGACAAGCGAGGCACACGAAGCGGTAACGGCCATCTACAACGAGCTGATCGCCCCCCAGGTCTCCCACCGCTGGTAACCGAACCCGCCAGCCGCTCTCTCGGAACCCGCGGTCACCGTCATCACCGCCGTAACGGAGCGCCGGCCGGCTCGTACCTGCGGGGGAGCCGGAACGGCGGAGTTGGCGCGCCAGGGGGAGGCCGGCGCGGCACGGGTCGCCGAAGATTGCCAACCGTCGGGCGATCTTGTCCGGCACCGAACGCGAGCGGTCCCGGTGCAGCACCGGGGGTGAAGGAGGCGGTCATGTCGGCGGTCCTGGGGCGGACGACGGGCATCGAAAGGCGCGAAGAGGGACTGCGGACGCTGCCGGGGGTGCCGCGCTGGGCCCGGTGGTCGGCGCACGCCGCGGCGCTCACCGCCGTCCCCTCGGGATTGTGGCGGATCGCTTGGGCGGTGGGAATCCCGGTCGGTGTCGGCGGCGCGCTGAAGGCCGAGGCCCGCGCCCCCGGCTGGGGATCCGTGTACATGATCGGGCTGAGCCTGTTCGCCGAAGCACTGGCGTTCCTGACCCTCGGACTGGTCCAGCCCTGGGGCGAGACCTGGCCGCGCTGGATCCCGCTGCTGGGCGGACGCCGCATACCGCCGGCGGCCGCGGTCGTCCCCGCCGCCCTGGGCGCTGTGGCACTCACCTTGATCTGCGGCTACGGATCCACCGCCTGGTACGCCGAGAGCACCAACACCGACGGCGCCCCGACCGGTGCGGCCCTGGCGGTGATGACCGCCGCCTACGCCCCACTCCTGGCCTGGGGCCCGCTGCTGGCCGCAGTAACCATCCACTACTACCGCCGCCGCACCACTAACTAACCCACCCCCGCCCGCCGCGCCCCCGCACGCGACCACATCCCTTGGCCGGCCGGATCGCGCCAGCTCAGGCCGGCGGAAGCAAGGCACCAGATCCCCGCCCCACAGTGGGCCTTCATACTGGCCTGTACGGCTAGTTCCGGCATCGCTGTCCGCGGACGGAGGGGAGCGGCTGTGGGCGAGGGATCCCCGACCAAGCCGAGGGCCCGCAGGTGATCCTCATCGCGGGGACGGCAGGCGTCGGGAAGACCTCGCTGGCAGTGCGGTGGGCGCACAAAGCCAGGTCCGCGTTCCCCGATGGGCAGCTTTTTATCAACCTGCGCGGCTATGACGCGGGTGCGCCCGTGGAGGCGGCTCAGGCCCTCGAACAGTTCCTGGCGGCCTTGCACACTCCGGTGGCCGAGATTCCGCCCGACCTGGAGGCCCGCGCCGCACTGTTCCGCTCGCTCATCGCCGACAAGCGGCTACTCATCCTGCTGGACAACGCGGCCACGGCGGCGCATGTGCGCCCGTTGCTCCCGGGCACAGGCAGCAGCCTCGTCCTCGTGACCAGCAGGGCCCGTCTCTCGAGTCTGATCTCCAGGGACGGTGCGCGCTGCGTGACCCTCGACGTGTTCCCTGAAGACGAGTCGGTGACCCTCCTGCGGCGGATCACCGAGCCGTACCGCGGCGGCGACAGGGCGGACGACCTTCGACGGTTGGCCAAGTTGTGCGGCAACCTGCCGCTGGCGCTGAGCATCGCCGCCGAGCGGGCTGCCGCACGCCCGCACATGCCGCTGGCGACACTGATCGCTCAGCTGCGCGACGACGAGATCTGGGATGCGCTCGCCTCCGACGACGAGGAGACGGTGGACACGGTCCGCGCCGTGTTCGCCTGGTCCTACCGGGCGCTCAGCGCCGACGTCGCACGGATGTTCCGCCTGTTGGGCCTGCATGGGGGGCCAGACTTCTGCTGTGGAGCAGCGGCGGCTCTCGCGGGAATCTCCGTCGGCAAGGGCAGGAAGCAGCTGGACGCGCTGGTGCGCGCGCACCTGGGCGAGCAGCGGAGCGAGGACCGATACCAGTTCCACGCTCTGCTCCGTGTCTATGCGATGGACCAGGTCCTGCACGGAGAGTCCCCCGAGAGCCGCGCTGCGGCGCTGCGGCGCGAGTTCGACTGGTACGTCAGGTCGGGACTCAACGCCTCGGCAACCGCGCAGAGCATCGTTGCCACTCCGATCGGTGACCTGCCGCCGGGCGGCCAGAAGCCAGAGACCTTCGCCTCTCAGCGCGACGCGGTCGCATGGTACGACCGGGAGCGGCCGAGCCTCGTGGGCTCCACGCAGGCCGCCGTAAGGGCCGGCTTCAACGAACTGGCCTGGCAGCTCGCGGTGGCGGTGTATCCCGCCGCCTACGTCCTGCGGGCATCCTTCGACGACAGCATCGAGATGAGCCGGCTCGGGCTGGAGGCGGCGCGCAGTGTCGGAGCTCGGCACGCCGAGGCCACGATCCTCGGTAACCTCGGCGTCGCCTGTCACAACTCCCACCGGGTGGACGAGGCCGAGCGCTACCTCCGCGCGGGGCTCGATATCTCGCGTGAGATCGGGGACCTGGAGCAGGAAACGCGGAACACCAACGCCTTGGGCTGGGTCTACCTGGGCAGGCGGCTGCTCGACGACGCCGACGCGCAGTTCGCCGCCACCCATGATGCGGCGCTGCGTCTGACGTCGGCCGGCCCCAAATGGGTCGCCGTCGCGCTGATCAACCGGGCCGTGACGTACGTCGCGCAGGAGCGCTGGGAGATCGCGGCGGAGCTCGCCGAGCAGGCCTTGCAGGCGCACGACAGTCCAGACGCCGAGCCTCGGCTGCGCTTCGACGCGCTGCGATGGCTGGCGCACATCCGCAGCAGCCTCGGTGAGTTCACCGAGGCCGAGCGCCTGCTGGCCCTAGCCGACGAGAGCGCCCGGCAGATCGGCAGCCAGAGTTACCAGGGCATCGTCGCGCCGCCGTGATCTTCCGCCAGGTCAGGGATCCATGGAAGCAGGCCCTGGCCCTGGCGCACCTCTCCACGGCGCTGGAGCAGTGGGGCGACGCCGAAGGTGCTCGGGAGCGGCGCTGCGAGTCGCTCGACATACTCGCGCCCTTCGCGGACGCTCCCGCCGCGGCGCTCAAGGCGACCCTCACGTCAGCCCTCGGTGAAGACTGAGGGCAGCGCCAGGTCGACGTTCAGGTCACGATCACGCCGGAAACGGCGGACACGCAACTACGGGCCGCGAACGCGGCGATCATGGGGGACGGCGGCTGGCTGGATGGTGATCTTGCAGCCATGCGCGTGGTACCCCCTACCGGATTCGAACCGGCGCTACCGCCTTGAAAGGGCGGCGTCCTAGGCCGCTAGACGAAGGGGGCCCGGTGTGGCGGAGATGGTCGCCACTCGACTTCGCCAGTGTAGAGGACGGGGTGGGGCGGCGTGCAAACGGTTAGCCGGTGCGGGTGGGGGACGGGAGGCGGGCGCCCGGGGCGCTCTCGGTGGGGGACGGGCTGCGGGACGGCCAGTCCGACGGGAAGCCCGAGGGGAACGGGGAGGTCGGGGACGCGGGGGGCGACGAGGCCGGCGGCGTGGGGTTGATGGTGCGCTCGGGGGCGGGTTCCAGGTGGCGTTCGATCTGGGCGGAGGTGAGGCCGAGGCCTCCGAGGCGCAGGTCGTCCCAGCCCTGGAGACGGTGGGTGGCGCGGCTGAAGTAGAGGACGGACAGTTCGATCGGGGTGGGTTGCTCGTGTTCGAGGCCGCGGAGGCCGGCGCCGCCGGTGGAGCCCTGGACGAAGAGGCGGGTGCCGGTGGGGAGGAGCTTGGTGGAGCGGGCGTGGGTGTGGCCGGCGAGGACGAGGGGCGTCACGCCGGAGAACGCCTCGCCCTCGCTCGGGTCGTGGGTGACGACGATGTCGGGGGTGGTGCCGGAGGCGCGGAGTTCGGCGGCGTGGCGCAGGCCCTCGGCGCGGAGCTGGTCGGCGCCGACGAAGTCGTCGCGGGTGCTCTTGTCGGGGGTGTAGCGGGGGTCGCCGAGGCCGTAGATGCGCAGGCCCGCGACCTCGCGGGTGTCGCCGTCCAGGACGATGGCGTTCTTCTGGCGGGCGACGGCCTTCTGGGTCCCCATGGAGTCGTGGTTGCCGCGGACGTAGACGTAGGGGACCTTCAGGTCGGAGATGGAGTCGGCGAACTTGTCCTCGGCCTTGCTGCCGTGGTCCATGAGGTCGCCGCTGTCGATGATGAGGTCGGCCTTGAACTGGGTGGAGACGGACTTGATGACGTTCCACGCGGCGGGGTTGAGGTGGATGTCGGAGACGTCCAGGACGCGGATGGTGGACGGGTCCGGCTCGTAGGTCGGGAGGGTCGAGGTGGTGGTGTAGAGCTCGGAGACGTTGCCGACGAGGCGGGCGAGCTGGGCGCGGTAGGCGGAGAAGCGCTCGACGATGCTCTGGGCGTTGCCGACGATCTGGGGGGCGTTGGCGAGGACGCCGGTGTAGCGGGGTTCGGCGATGGACTGGGGGTTGAACGTCGACCAGGTCAGGAGGGCGAGCGCGGTCAGGCCGGCGGTGGCGGAGCCGAGGCCGAGGAGGGCGCGGCGCCAGGAGCGGAACAGGATCAGGGAGGCCAGGAAGCTCGCGGCCAGGGCGATCAGGACGGCGCGGACCAGCATCTCGATGATCCCGTGCCGGATCTGGCCGGCGATCCGGTCGGTGAGGCGGTCGATCTCGGTGTCGTCCTCGATCAGCTTCTTGGCCTGCTCGGGGCGCAGGTCGGTGAGGCGGGCCTCCAGCGAGACGGGGCCCTCGTGGGTGTCGAGCCGGAGGGAGCCGAGGGGCGGCAGCTTGAGGGTCGTCCCGCCGTGCAGGGACGGCTGGAGGGTGAGCTGGACGTCGGTGGGGCCGACCGGGGTGACGTAGCGCCCGCCGCCGACGAGTCCGAGGTAGCCGGCGCCCAGGCCGATGACGGCGACGAGGCCGAGGCGCGTCCACCGGCTGGTGAGGACGGGGCCGACGTGGCGGACGACGGGGGAGCCGAGGCGGCGGGCGCGGTCGGCGGTGGTGGCGCCGAGGACGCGGAGTGTTGCGATGGCCTTGGTCAACGCGGCGCGGACCTTGGGCACGATTTCCCCTTCTATCGAGCAGAATCGACCGTGTGATTGAGTTGTCGCGCGATGAGTTCGAGGACCTTGTGGGCGAGGCCCTCGACACCATCCCACCCGAGCTGACCGCCCATATGCGCAACGTCGTCATCGTCGTCGAGGACGACGCGCCCGAGCGCGGCCTGCTCGGCCTGTACCAAGGGGTACCCCTGACCGAGCGGGGCGACTGGTACGCAGGCGTCCTGCCCGATCACATTTCGATCTACCGCCATGAGATTCTCCGTATATGCGACACCAAGGAGGATGTGGTGGAAGAAGTCCGGATAACGGTGGTCCATGAGATCGCCCACCACTTCGGGATCGATGACGGGAAGTTGCACGAACTCGGATACTGACGCAAAGAATTGCGCACTGTAGGTCACGCGACTGCCACGCAGCGTGAGTTAATAGGGGAGGGCGCCCGGTCCCGGGCGGGCTGAACTGTGGAGCGTGCGTGGCGGGAAGGCAGACCGGCCGGCATCGTCGTCCGCCGGAGGAGCAGGCGACCTACCGCGAGGTGTTCGCGGTCGGGGAGTTCCGTGCTCTCTGGCTGGCGCAGGCACTGTCGTACATCGGGGACCAGTTGGCGCAGGTCGCGCTGGCGGTGCTCGTGTACGACCATACGCGATCGACGCTGCTCACGGCCCTGGTCTACGCGCTGACCTACCTGCCGCCGATCCTCGGCGGGCCGGTGCTGTCCGGGCTGGCCGACCTGTTCCCGCGCCGCACCGTCATGATCGTCTGCGATGTGCTGCGGGGCGGGCTGGTGGCGGTCATGGCCCTGGTGGCGATGCCGGTCGGGGTGCTGTCGGGGCTGGTGTTCCTCGTGGTGCTGCTGGGCACGCCGTTCTCGGCCGCGCGCGCCGCCGTCATGCCGGACGTCCTGGAGGGTGACAGATATGTGGCGGGCTCCGCGATCGCCAACATCACCCACCAGGTCACGCAGGTGCTCGGCTTCCTGGCGGGCGGCGCGATCGTCGCGGTCATCGGGACGTACGAGACCCTCGCCCTGGACGCGCTGACGTTCGGCGCGTCCGCGGTCATCCTGATCGGCGGGCTGCGGCGGCGGGCGGCGCCGCGCCGGCGGGAGCGCGAGTCGCTGGGCCTGCTGCGCGGGACGCGGGACGGCGCCCGGCTCGTGTTCGGCGACCCGGTGCTGCGGTCGCTGGTGCTGTTCGCGTGGCTGTGCGCGTTCTACGTGATCCCCGAGGGGCTGGCCGTCCCGTACGCGGCGACGTTCGGCGGCGGCGCGGTGACCGCCGGGCTGCTGCTGGCGGCGATGCCGACCGGGATGGTGGTGGGCTCGCTGCTGTTCAGCCGGTTCGTCCGTCCCGCGAACCGGCTGCACGCGATGGGGTGGATGTCGATGCTCGCCTGCCTGCCGCTGGTCGGCGCGGGCGTCCACCCGCCGCTGTGGTGGGTGGTCGCGCTGTGGGCGCTGTCGGGCGTCGGCAGCGCCTACCAGCTGGTCGCCAACACCGCGTTCGTGGCGGCGGTGCCGGCGTCCGGGCGCGGGCAGGCGTTCGGGCTCGCCCAGTCCGGCATCCTCGCCGGCCAGGGCATCGGCATCCTGGTGGGCGGCGCGGCGGCGCAGGTCCTCGGGCCGGAGACGGTGGTGGCCCTCGCGGGCGTCGCGGGCCTGTCGGCCGCGGCGATGCTGACGCTCGGCTGGAACCAGGTCCGCGGCGGGCTGATCGCCGGGACGCGCGCGGGCCCCCTCGCCGCGGCCCCGCCGCCGGGCAGGAGCGAGGACGAGATGTCGGCCGCCAGCCGCCCCGCCTAGGCGCTGGTGCGGTTCTTGTTCATCCCGTCCTTCGTCTTCTGGATGACGTCCTGGACCTTCGGCGAGTCGCTGGCCTTCTGGAACATGTCCTCGGCGATCGACGTCGGCCGGCCCTCCTCCGGGATGAGGATCCAGGCGAGGATGTAGATCGGGACGCCGGGGCCGAACACCGCGAGGACGGCGAAGCCGAGCCGCACGATGTTGACGTCGATGTCGAGGAACCGGGCGACGCCGGCGCTGACGCCGGAGACCATCCGGCCGTCGCGGAGGCGGCGCAGCTGCTTGGTGGTGCTCTTTTCCATGTCCATGCCTCGATCATGCCCAGTCGAGCGGAGATCGGACATCAGGATTCGCCCTGATTTGCCCCTGAGGGCGTCCCCCGCGGTTCAGGGTGGCGTCCCCGACGTACCCTCGGGGCGGACGGCCCCGGAACGAAGGAGACCCCGCATGGACGTGCTGCGTGTGGACGACCGGCTCGCGGACGAGGAGCGGATGGTCCGCGACACCGTCCGCGCGTTCACGGCGGAGAAGATCATGCCGCACCTGGCCGGCTGGTTCGAGGACGGCACGTTCCCCGCCCGCGAACTGGCCCCCGAGCTGGGCAGGCTCGGCCTGCTCGGCATGCATCTGCAGGGCTACGGCTGCGCCGGGACGAGCGCCGTCGCCTACGGGGTGGCGTGCCGGGAGCTCGAGGCGGCCGATTCGGGGCTGCGCAGCTTCGTGTCCGTCCAGGGGTCGCTGGCGATGGCGGCGATCCACAAGTTCGGGTCGGAGGAGCAGAAGAACGAGTGGCTGCCGCGGATGGCGGCCGGGGAGGCGATCGGCTGCTTCGGGCTGACCGAGCCCGACCGCGGCTCCGACCCCGGCGACATGCTGACCCGGGCCCGCCGCGACGGCACCGACTGGGTGCTGGACGGCGCCAAGATGTGGATCACGAACGGGTCGATCGCCGACATCGCGGTCGTCTGGGCGCAGACGGACGAAGGGATCCGCGGCTTCCTCGTCCCGGCGGGCACCCCCGGCTTCACGACGAGCGACATCCACCGGAAGCTGTCGCTGCGCGCGTCCGTCACCTCCGAGCTGGTGCTGGCCGACGTGCGCCTGCCCGCCGACGCGGTGCTGCCCGGCGTGCGGGGCCTGAAGGGGCCGCTGAGCTGCCTGTCGGAGGCCCGCTACGGCATCCTGTGGGGCGCCGTCGGGGCCGGGTGGTCCTGCTACGCGGCGGCCGTCGACTACGCCAAGACCCGCGTGCAGTTCGGCAGGCCGATCGGGTCGTTCCAGCTCACGCAGGAGAAGCTCGCCTGGATGGAGGTCGCGCTCGGCCAGGCCGGACTCGTCGCCCTGCACATCGGCCGCCGCAAGGACGAGGGCACCGTGACGCCGCAGCAGGTGTCGTTCGGCAAGCTCGCGAACGTCCGCGCGGCACTGGACGTCGCCCGCGAGGCCCGCACGATCCTCGGCGCGAACGGGATCACGCTCGAGTACCCGGTGATCAGGCACATGAACAACCTGGAGAGCGTCCTCACCTACGAGGGCACGCAGGAAGTGCACCTGCTCACACTCGGGAAGGCCGTCACCGGGCTGGACGCGTTCCGTTAAGGAGGGCTTGAAGCCTCCGCGTAGGGTTATTGACTGGACGTCCTCCAGTGACCTGGGCAGACTCGCCCAGGTCAAGCGAAGTACCAGGTCAAGCGAACTACCAGAGGGAGCGGCATGAGAGTCGGCATCGTCGGGGCCACCGGACAGGTCGGGGCCAAGATGCTCGAAATCCTGGCCGAGCGCGGATTCCCGGTGGACGAGCTGCGGCTGTTCGCCTCGGCGCGGTCGGCGGGGCGCAGGCTCCCGTGGGACGGCACCGAGGTCGCCGTCGAGGACGCGGAGACCGCCGACTACACCGGCCTCGACGTCGTGCTGTTCTCCGCGGGCAAGACCACCTCGAAGGCGCTGGCGCCGAAGGTCGCCGCCGCCGGCGCGGTCGTGATCGACAACTCGTCGGGCTGGCGGATGGACCCGGACGTCCCGCTCGTCGTCGCCGAGGTCAACCCGCATGCCGCGCGGAACCGCCCCAAGGGCATCATCGCGAACCCGAACTGCACCACGATGGCCGCGATGCCGGTGCTGCGGCCGCTGCACACCGAGGCGGGGCTGGCCGCGCTGGTCGTCTCCACCTACCAGGCGGTGTCGGGCAGCGGGCTCGCGGGCGTCGCCGAGCTGCACGACCAGGCGTCCAAGACGGTGCAGGGCGCCGACAGGCTCACCCACTCCGGCTCCGCCGTGGACTTCCCGGAGCCGTCGGTGTACGTGCGCCCGATCGCGTTCAACGTCCTGCCGATGGCGGGCTCGATCGTGGAGGACGGCCTCGCCGAGACCGACGAGGAGCAGAAGCTCCGCAACGAGAGCCGCAAGATCCTGGAGATCCCGGACCTGAAGGTGTCGGGCACCTGCGTGCGCGTCCCGGTGTTCACCGGCCACTCGCTGCAGGTCAACGCCCGGTTCGAGCGGCCGATCAGCCCGGAGCGCGCGAGCGAGCTGCTCGCGGGCGCGCCCGGCGTCGCGCTGTCGGACGTCCCGACGCCGCTGCAGGCCGCGGGCCAGGACCCGACCTACGTGGGCCGCATCCGGCGCGACGAGACCGTGGACAACGGCCTCGCCCTGTTCTGCGCGGGCGACAACCTGCGCAAGGGCGCCGCCCTGAACACCGTGCAGATCGCGGAACTCGTCGCCGCCGAGTAGGGGCCGAGTAGGGGCTAGCGAGCGCGCCCTCCTCGGACCTCCAGCGTTTCGAGGAGGGCCGCCGTGCTCTGCGCGATCTCCGCGACGGCCCGGTCGAACGCCTCCGCGTTATGGGCGGCGGGTGCCCGGAACCCGGAGATCTTGCGGACGTACTGGAGCGCCGCCGCCCGGACGTCCTCGTCGGTGATGTCCTCGGCGTACGGCGGGCGGAGCGTCTTGATGCTGCGGCACATGCCCCCAGTCTTACTCAAGCCTCGGACAGTGCTGCTCAAGCCTCGGACAATGATGGGCCCCCGGGCGTTCCTGCCTGGGAACTTTCAGCAGGAACGCCCGGGGGTCCGGCGGGGGGCGGGGAACCCCGCCGGCGGTCGCACGGTCCGGGCCGAGATTCGTTCCGTACGTCCGCCGGTGTTCAGCCCTGGGGATGGGGGACGGGCTGTCCAGCAGTGCATCGCGGCGGCCGGTGGGGTGTCAACGAATCCATCCGCCACTGGATTTTCAATTGTGTGAACGGGGTCGTGGGAAACACTGAAACCGGCCTCCGGCCTGCGGTTATGTCGTGACCTTGAGGTCGTCCAGACCCGCTTCGACGAGGCTGCCGGAGCCCGCGTCGGCGGCCTCCACCAGGACCCGGACCGTCTGACCGGCGAACCCGGAGACGTCCGCGGTCTGCGGCTGCCACGACCCGGCCCGGTTCGCCGCCGCGCCCGCCTGGTTCAGGACGGTCGCGGACCCGTTCGGCCCCACGATCCGCACCCGCAGGTAGTCGTCGGACGAGCTGTTGTTCAGGTGGGCGAAGAACCAGGAGAACGACAGGGTCTTCGACCCGGCCGGGAGCGCGATCGCCGGCGACTGGATGCTGCTGGTGCCGCCGTCCAGGTCGTAGGTTCCGGCGTCGGTTCCGGCCGCGGCGCCGGTCACCAGGGCGGCGCTGCCCCCGGCGGCGGCGAGCTGCAGGCCGGTGCCGGACCAGTTCGTCGGCTGCGGGGTGCCGCGCTCCCAGGCGCCCGCGGTGGCGGTGTCGGTGCCGTTCGGGTTCGCCGTCCAGCCGGTGCCGGACTCGAAGTCGTCGGAGTAGACGGTGTCGCCGGGCGGCTCCTGCGTCCCGCCGTCGCCGGCGAGCGTCCAGACGGCGTGCGCGATGGCGTCGGCGTTGCGGTCCAGCGCGGTGTCGTCGATGTTGGACGTGGTGTCGCAGGACGAGTGGTAGCAGCGGTCGAACGCGACGCCCGCCTGGCCGCCCCACAGCTGCGCCTGCTGGGACGTCTTGCGCCCCTCGGCGCCGGTGAACAGCCCGCCGGCGGGAATGCCGACGCGGATGAACGGGCCGTAGTCGGAGCGTCCGTCGAACGCCGTGTCCTGGACGGGCACGTTGATCGACGTGAAGTACGACCGGAGCACCTGCTCGATCTCGGCGGACCCGGCCGGTCCGCCGCTGCCGGACGATCCGTCCCCGTCGTAGGCGAAGTAGCCCGGGTTGGGGGAGCCGACCATGTCGAAGTTCAGATATCCGGTGATCTTCGACCGTTCGGACGACGGCAGGTTGTTCACGTAGTAGGTCGACCCGACGAGGCCGAGCTCCTCGGCGCCCCACCAGGCGAACCGGAGGTGCCGGCCGGGCTGGTAGTCCGCGCGGGCGACGGCGAGCGCGGTCTCCAGGATCGCGGACGTCCCGGAGCCGTTGTCGTTGATGCCGGGGCCGGCGGTGACGCTATCGAGGTGCGCGCCCGTCATCAGGGTGTCGCCGGTGTCACCGCCGGGCCAGTCGGCGATCAGGTTGTAGCCCGTCGCGCCGTTGCGCGAGAACGACTGGACGCTCGTCTGGTAGCCGGCGGCGTCCAGCTTGCCCTGCACGTAGTCGAGCGAGGCGCGGTAGCCGGGGCGTCCGTGCGCGCGGTTGCCGCCGTTGCCGTTCGCGATGGTCTGCAACTGCGCCAGGTGCGCCTTGACGTTGGTGAGCGAGATGTCGGGGGCGGCGAGCGCGGCCGGCGCGGCGGGAGCCGCCGACGCGGGCAGGGACAGGGGCAGGAAGGCGGACGCCGTCAGGGCCGCCGCCCCGAGCACCGCCATGGTGCGCGATCTCATCGATCCTCCAGGGTGGGGGAAGGAGCGGCCCGTGACGGGGGAGCGGGCCCCGTCACGGGCCGCGTGCGGGGGGCGGTCAGGACTGGGTGATCTTCACGTTGTCGAGTCCGGCCTCGACGAGGCTGCCGGTGCCGCCGTCGGCGGCCTCGACCACGATCCGGACGGACTGGCCGGCGTAGGCGGACAGGTCGTAGGTCGCCGCCTGCCACGTCCCGGCCTGGTTCGCCATGGCGCCGCTCTGGCTCAGCACGGCGGCCGAGCCCGTCGAGCCGACGACGCGGACGCGCAGGTAGTCGTCCGTCGAGCTGTTGTTCAGATGGGCGAGGTAGTAGTCGAAGCTCAGCGACAGCGTGCCGCTGGGCAGGGTGATCGCCGGGGACTGGGCGGTCGTGGTGCCGCCGTCCAGGTCGTAGGTCCCGGCGTCGGTCCCGGCGGCGGCGCCGGTCACCAGGGCGGCGCTGCCCCCGGCGGCGGCGAGTTGCAGGCTCGTGCCGGACCAGTTCGTCGGCTGCGGGGTGCCGCGCTCCCAGGCGCCCGCGGTGGCGGTGTCGGAGCCGCCCGGGTCGGTCGTCCAGCCCTTGTCGCTCTCGAAGTCGTCGGAGAAGACCGTCGTCCCCGGCGTACCGGTTCCGCAGGACGCCTCACCGCTCTGCGCCGGGACGTCGATCGCGCTCCACGCCGCCTTGACCGCGGTGCACTCGGTCGCCGAGCCGGGGAACAGCTGTACCGCCGCGTTGATCGTCTCGACGCGGGCGCGGGCGTGGCTCCAGCTCGTGACCTTGCGGTTCAGCCCGCCCATGAAGATCTGGCCGGCCTTCTGGACGCCGATGCCGGTCACGGTCGAGCCGTTGCAGGTGGGGCTGGCCGGGTTCCCGTTGGACGGGTTCGAGCCCTCGGCGAGCAGGTAGAACCAGTGGTTCTGCGGGCCGGCCGCCGAGTGCACCTCGGTGCGCGGGATCGACGACGAGTAGCAGTTCGGGTCGCCGAGCGCCTGCGGGTTGTACATGTTGCGGATCGGGCCGGAGCCGACCAGGTCGACCTCCTCGCCGACCAGGTAGTCGGGCGGGTCGAGGCTCGCCGGCTCGTTCATGTAGTGCTCGGTCAGCGCGCCGAAGATGTCGCCGGCCGACTCGTTCATGCCGCCCTTCTCGTTGCCGTTGCCGCCGCTGTCACCGCCGGGCGTCGTGGTGAAGACGGCGTGGCCGTTCTCGTGCCCGACGACGTCCACCGACGTGGCCTGCTTCGTGCCCGCCTGGTTGTGGCCGAAGTTGGTGTAGCTGCCGTTCCAGTAGGCGTTGGCCTGGTTCAGGCCGACACGGAGCGGGAAGCCGCCGCCGTTGCCGTTGATGCCGTTGCGACCGAGCCAGTCGCGCAGCATGTCCCATTCCTTCTGGACGGCGTACATGGCGTCGACGCAGGCGGTCTCCAGGTTGGTGCCGCTGGCGTTGCCCCACGCACTGTCGCTGCCGGTGTAGGTGGAGCCGTTCTGGCCGCCGCACCGGACGCCGGAGCGCTGCGGGTCCGTCATGGACGTCGCGGCGGTGCTGAGGTCGACGGTGCCGTGGTAGTAGCTGCGGTCGTCCGCGGCGTCCCTGACCTCGTCCCACGTCTTGACGACCTTGCCGGTCTTCGCGTCGACGAGGACGTGCAGTTTGGTCGGGGCGCCCTTCTGCGTACCGCTGACGACGGTCTCGTAGACGAGCCGTCCCGCGCCCTCGGCCAGCACCGTCAGGCGTGGCGCGGACGCGCTCTCGACCGTGGAGACCTTGGCGCGGGACGTCTTCGCGGCCGCCGCCGCGGCGACCGTCGCCTTGGTCGACACGTCGAGCTTCTCGGTCTGGCCGACGGACGTGCTGAGGACGCCGCCGTTCGCGTTCGTGGTGACGACGAAGTCGCCGCCGTAGACGGGCAGCCCGTCGTAGGTGCGCTCGTACTGGACGTGCTGGAGGCCGCGGAGTCCCGAGGTGACGCCGCGCCGGACGATCCGGTCCTTCGGGGCCTTTTGGAACTCGGCGGGCTGCGCCGCGACCAGGCGGTCGGCCGAGGCGGCGGCGACGGTGCGGGGGTCGGGCTTGGCGGGGGCGGTGCGGGGGGTCGCACCTGTGGCGGGGGAGGACATCGCCACGGCGAGGCCGACGGACAGTACCGTCGTCCCGATCGCGGTCTGGTGTCGCACGGGGGTGCTCCTTCCACGTGCCGGACGGTGCGGGGGAGGACACGTGGAGGTCTTTGTGGGAGCACTCCGCGGGCCGCCGCTCGCCCGGCGGGGACAGGGATGGGGGACTCATCCGGATGAGCTGTCCCGAAGTGCATCTTGAATTGTGAAAAGTGTCAATAACTCCATTTGCTACTGGATTTTCAATTTCGCCGCGGCCGCGACTGAAACCGATGAAAGCCCGAGGCCGGACGCGTGCGGCTAGGGCGCGATGCGGCGGCAGAGCCAGGCGAGCGCCAGCGGGTACCGGTAGTCGATGCCGCCGTGGCCCGCGTCGAAGAGCTCGAACCGGATCACGTCCTCCTGGACGCCGGCGTCCAGCAGCGCCCGGTGGAACGCCTGCGCGCCGATGTCGAGGAACCATTCGTCGCGCGTCCCGCCGTCGATCCAGATCGCCCGCTGCGACCGCATCGCCGCCGCGTGCCCCGGCACCATCCGGACCGGGTCGAACGCCAGCCAGCGCTCCCACACGTCCGGCCGGAGGACGCCGGTGACCGGGTCGAACGGCAGCTCCGGCGTGCCGTCCTCGCGCGCGGAGTAGCAGACCGCCATGCCGAGGACGTTGAGCAGTTCCATGTCCTCGGGCTCGGTGAACGAGGTCCGTGAATTGAAGTCGTTCCACCAGCGCCAGATGTCGCCGTCGTACTTGCGCAGGTGCCGGACGCACTTCGGGAACTCGGGCAGGTAGCAGTACTCGAACAGCGCGTCGCCCGCGTGCGTCGCGAGGGCGCCGAACAGGTCGGGGCGCAGCATCGGCGTGATCATCGCGCCGTAGCCGCCGCTGGACTTGCCGCTGATCGCCCGGTGCGCGGGCGCGTCCAGCGTGCGGTAGTGGGCATCGACCCAGGGGACGATCTCGTCGCAGATGTAGGAGTGGTAGCGGCCGGTGCCGGGCGAGTCGACGAACTGGCTGCCGCCGTGCGCGGTCCAGGCGTCCACGAACACGACGATCGCGGGCGGGGCCTCGCCGGAGGCGAACACCGCGTCCGCCGTCTCGGGGAACGGCTGCCGGTAGGGCATCCGGTTGCGCCAGATCCCGACGTGCCCGGTGAACCCGGTGATCACGTACACGCTGGGGTAGCGGCGCTCCGGCTCGTCGTCGTAGCCCGGCGGGACGTACACGAGGACGGGCCGCTCGTGCGGGTCCTTCAGCGGGTTGCCGCGCAGCAGCTCGCTGCTGACGACGTGCTCTTCGAGGCGTCCGGCGAACTCTGCGGACCAGGGCAGCATGGGCAACTCCCTCAACGCGGATGGTGATCACCTCGACGCTAACCCAGGTCGAGGCGGGCCCGTCGGACTCCGGTGTCACAATGCGTCCGGCCGACTCGTCAACCGTGTGATGGGGAAGGAGACAGACATGTCTGAAAACGCGAAACGGCTCCGTGAGCTGCACCGTCAGGGTGATCCGCTGCTACTGCCGAACGTCTGGGACGCGGGCAGCGCCACCATCGTCCAGGAGGCGGGGTTCCCGGCGCTCGCCACCGCCAGCGCCGCCGTGTCCGCCATGCTCGGCTACCCCGACCACGAGGGCGCGCCGGTGGAGGAGATGCTCGCCGCCGCCGGACGCGTGATCCGCGCGGCGACGGTCCCCGTGACGGTGGACGCCGAGGCCGGGTACGGGTTGCCGCCCGCCGAGCTGGTCGAGCGGCTGCTGGCGATCGGCGCCGCCGGCTGCAACCTGGAGGACACCTACGCGGGAGAGCTGGCGAAGCCGGAGGCGCAGGCCGAGTACCTCGCCGCCGTCCGGGAGGCCGCGGGCGACGCGCTGGTGATCAACGCGCGGGCCGACACGTTCATCAACGGGGTGCCCGACCCGGTGGACGCCGCGATCGAGCGGGGCCGGCTGTACCTCCAAGCCGGAGCCGACTGCGTGTACCCGATCATGGCGCCGATGGACGCGATCCCCGCCCTGGTCAAGGGGCTGCCGGGGCCGATCAACGCGAACAACGTCCCCGGGACGACCCTCGGCGACCTGGCCGCCGCCGGGGTGGCCCGCGTGTCCTACGGGCCGATGGCCTACCTGCGGACGCTCGACACCCTGAAGGAGTTCGCGACCCGCGTCCACGCCAGGGAGGACCCGTACGCCTGACGGGCGCCGGACGCCACGTGTGAGGGCGCCCACTCCCGGGCGCCCTTGCAAGTACTCACTTACACTGGCACAGTGAGACGAAAATCGCCTCTATGTCTCAGAGAGTGAGGCCGGTATGACAGCGATCGCGGAGGACACCGGGACCCCGAAGGTCGTCCTCGACTCCATCAGCGGGCTGGCGCTCGCGGGAGCCGCGGCGAACGTCGTCATGCAGCTCGCCCGCCTGCCCATCGGGCACGGCGTCGCCGAGAGCAAGGTCGAGAGCGGCCGCGTCGACAAGCATCCGGTCAAGCGCGGCCGCACCACGCTCACCTACATCGCCGTCGCGATGCTCGGCACCGAGGACGAGCGCAAGGCGATGCGGCAGGAGGTCAACCGCGTCCACCGGCAGGTCCGCGGCAAGGAGCCCGTCGCCTACAACGCCTTCGACCCCGACCTGCAGCTCTGGGTCGCCGCCTGCCTGTACGTCGGCCTCGAAATGATCTACGAGATGCTGTACGGGAAGCCGTCCCCCGAGGAGGCCGGGCAGCTGTACCGCTACGGCGCCCGCTTCGGCACGACCCTGCAGGTGAAGCCCGAGCTGTGGCCCGCCGACCGCGACGCCTTCGAGGAGTACTGGCAGGACGGCGTCCGCAAGATCCAGATGGACGACGTCACCCGCACCTACCTGCGCGACCTCGTCGAGCTGCGCTTCCTGCACGCCCCCGTCCGCCTCGCCCTCGGCCGCTACCACACGTTCCTGACTCTCGGCTTCCTGCCGCAGCCCTTCCGTGACGAGCTCGGCTACACCTGGACGCCCCGGCACCAGCGCCGCTTCGACCGCTTCGCCCGCACCATGCGCCTCGCCAACCGCGCCATGCCGCGCCCGGCCCGCGAATTCCCCTTCAACGCCTACCTCCACGACTTCCGCCGCCGCATCAAGACCGGCCGCCCCGTCGTCTGACCGGTCCCCCGAGCCCGCCGGAGCGCGCTTCGGCGCCGCCGGAGCCAGCCGCGCCGGCCGAAGATGTGCGCGCGCCCCTCGGGCGAGGCGAACATCCGCCCGGCGTCATGCTCGAAGATGTGCTCGCTGCCTTGGGGCGAGGTGAACATCTGCCCGGCGTCGTGGCCGACGCCGGGCACGTGCACCAGCTCGTGAACCTTCCGCCCCGCCTTGTGGCGCAGGTAGCTGTGGTAGATCTCGCCGCGCTCGACACGGGTGCCGCCCTGCGCCTCGGCGGCCGGGTGGATCTCCAGGAGCGCCGCGCCGCGGTCCGCGTCCTCCGCGCCGAGCAGGTAGACGACGTCCCGGCCGATGTAGCGCTCGAAGTGGTCGTCGCCCGATGTCGCACCGCCGACGTAGTCCGGAACACCGGCGCCGAAGCCGTATCGCCATCGATCGACCTCGGGATCCTCGTGCGGGAGGAAGGTGTCCCCCTTTCGCCGGTCCGCGTCGAAGTACAGGTAGGTCGACGGATTGGCGACTACGAACCGGACGGGCACCGCGAGGTCGTCGGGGCCGCGTCCGACGGCCGCGTAGCGGTTGACGAACTGGCCGCCCGCGGAGTTGCCGACGATGGTCACCCGCAGCAGCCCGGTGAACGCCTCCAGCCTGCGCAGTATCTCGTCCATGACCGTGAAGGAGCTGACCTCGCCCAGGCCGCCCTTCCAGTCCTCGGTGGCCCAGTGCAGGTAGTCGGCTCGCCGGTCGTCACCGTGGACGTCGTCCTCGGTGAGGAACTGCGGCGCGATGACCATCCGGTGCGGGGCGCCCTCGATGGCCCGGTAGTAGTCGCGGGCGTTCCGCAGCGCGCCGTGCACGACGACGACCGCCTCCCGCAGCCGCCGATCAGGCTCGTCCAGCGAACCGGAAGCGAAATAGGCGAACTCGCGGCCTTTCGCGATAAGGGTCCTGTCGCCGATTTCGTCAATCGCCGTATGCTGCATGCCAGCCTGGTTGGCAAAGGTCATCGTCCCCCCTCGAGGACCGCGCGGAACCCGCCCGCCGGTCCGTACCCAGTGGAACCCGGATCAGCGATTCTCCAGACCGACTTGCGAGATCCAGGCGGGGCCGTTGCCCTATTCGGGAGCACTGTGGACGAGGGTGGGGGGTTCATGGCCCCGAGCCTTCCATTCCACTGCTGTCCGTGTCTCCCGGTCCCCCCTTTCACGCATGGCACATACCCCCCTTTATGGTGATAACGAGCAGAATGTGTGGTTTGTTGGACTGTTCCAATCGGGCAGACGTCCCACACGTCATTGCGGCCACTTCTTGCACGGGGGTTTCGACGCCGAGGGGTGTCCCGGGTCGACTGGTGGGTGAGGTACCTATGTCCGTGCGGGGAGCGTTCTTTCGCGCGGCTGCGCCGACAATGGCGTTAAGCGGCTGGAAGGGTTTCCGATGGCCAATGCGCTGCACCGGGAGATCGCCGACGAGATTCGGGAGAAGATCAGGTCCGGGGAGTTCGCGCCGGGGGATCGGCTGCCCACCGAACCTGAACTGGAGCGTATTTTCGGGGCGTCCCGAAATACCATTCGGATTGCCGTCACCAATCTCGTGCACGAGGGGCTGGTCCAGATCCAGGCGGGGCGCGGGATGTTCGTCCCGAAGGGGCCGCTCCCGTTCTTCGTGATCCTCTCGCGGGAGGAGGGCGGGGACGGGACCGGCTCGTCGCTGGACTCCTACAGTTCCGGCGTCCGGGCGGCGGGACGCCGGCCGGGCATCCGCGACTTCGAGACGCGGATCGAGTACCCGGACCGGGAGGTCGCCGGGTGGCTGGAGATCGACGAGGACGCCCAGGTCGTGGTGCGCGGCTCGAAGCGGTTCATCGACGACACGCCGTACTCGCTGCAGAAGTCCTACTACTCGATGGACCTCGTGCGAGGGACCGAGATCGAGGGCAAGGAGAAGATCTCGCGGGGCGTGATCCGGACGCTCGCCGAGCTGGGCTACGAGCAGTCCGGGTACCGGGACGAGATCGTCGCGCGGATGCCCACCCCGGAGGAGAGGAGGTTCTTCAAGATCGGGCCCGGTATCCCCGTCGTCGTGGTGCACCGCATCGCCTACACCAGCGCTTCCATGCCGATCCGCCTGACCGTCACCACGTACGCGGCGGATCGCAACAGGCCGTCCTACGACATCGGAGACGTCCCCGAGCGGCCCATGGCCACGGGGCAGATCTCCATCGTGGGATAGCCCTTCACGCGTCCACCTGGGGCGGCGCCGACCGCCCCGGAACGAGGCAGGTGCTGAAGATTCCTACTCCGGAAGCCTCACCCGTCCGCGCGGTGGAGCCGCGGACACGGCCCGAGCGGGCGTCCTGCGCGCGGACGCTGCATCGGGGGATGTTCGCCGTCGACATCGCTTCGTTCAGCGCGCGCCGAGATCCGGCCGTCCAGCGGTTCCTGCGGTCGTCGGTCCACGGGATCGTGCGGGAGGCGTGCCGGGCGGCCGGGCTGGGCTGGGACGGCTGCCACGCCGAGGACAGAGGGGACGGGCTCTTCGTCATCGCCGGTCCCGAGGCCGGTATCGACGTCCTGCTGGAGCCGCTGGTGGTGCAGTTGCTCGGCGGCGTCCGGCGGCACAACAAGCTGGCCAACCGGGAGGCGCAGATCCAGCTGCGGATGGCCGTCCACGCCGGGTACCTGCAGTTGGACGAGCACGGTGCGACCGGGGTGGCGCTCAACCACCTCTTCCGCCTGCTCGACGCCGCGCCGCTGAAGTACCGGCTGGCCGAGGCGTCGGGCGATTTCGCGCTCATCGTGTCGCACCACCTGTTCGAGGAGGTGGTCGCCTACAGCGTCGGGCTCATCGAGGCGTCCGCGTTCACGTGCGTGCCGGTGCGGGTCAAGGAGACCCATGACCGGGGCTGGGTGTGGTTGCCGCCCGTCCATCCGGTGCGGGTGCCGCACGCTCTCGAGCCGGGGGTGTCGCACGAGCAGCTGATCGGTCTGCTGAGCGTGCTGATACGGCAGCTGGATCAGCTCGCCCGGCACCGGCCCGCGGGCTAGTACGGCTTGTGGTCGGGGGGTGGTTCGGGGGTGGGGGCGGTGGGTTTGATCTGTAGTTCGAAGTCGCCCTGGTGGCGGCGGACGCCGGTGACGACGGCGTCTTCCAGGACCTCGGCGCCCTTGGTCTCGCGGCGCATCATGGGGTCGTTGCGGAGGTCCTTGTAGAGGGCGAAGCACAGCAGGATCAGGACGATCGTGAACGGCAGCGCGCCGATGAACGTGATGTTCTGGATGCCGTTCAGGGCCTCGTCGCCGCCGATCACCAGCATGATCGCGGCGACGGCGCCGGTCAGCGCGCCCCAGAAGATCACCACCCAGCGGGCGGGGGTGCTCGAACCGCGCTGGGAGAGCGTGCCCATGACGATCGACGCCGCGTCCGCGCCGGAGACGAAGAAGATCGCGACCAGGACCATCACGACCACCGCGCTGATGGACGCCAGCGGGAGGTGGTTGAGCATGTTGAAGGTGATCTGCTCCTCCGAGCCGTTCCCGTACGGGTTCAGGCCCTTGCGCTGCTGGCTGATCGCCGTCCCGCCGAAGATCGCGAACCAGACCAGGCTGACCGTGCTCGGCACGATGATCACGCCGGCCACGAACTGCCGGATGGTGCGGCCGCGGCTGATCCGGGCGAGGAACATGCCGACGAACGGCGCCCAGGAGATCCACCACGCCCAATAGAAGATCGTCCAGTTGGCGAGGAACTTCTTCATCGCCGCGCCGCCGGTCGCGCCGGAGCGGGACGCCATCTCGCCGAAGTCCTGCAGGTAGACGCCGATCGAGGTGGGCAGCAGTTCGAGGATGAAGACGGTCGGGCCGACCACGAACACGAAGACGGCGAGGACGGCGGCGATCACCATGTTGATGTTGGACAGCCACTGGATGCCGCGCGCGACGCCGGAGACCGCCGACAGGATGAAGCAGATCGTCAGCACCACGATGGTCAGCACGAGCACGGTGGTGCCGAGGCTCTCGATCCAGCCCGCCTCCCGCATGCCGGTCTGGATCTGCAGGGCGCCGATGCCGAGCGAGGCGGCCGACCCGAACAGCGTCGCGAACAGCGCCAGGATGTCGATCAGCTTGCTCAGCGGGCCGGTCGCGCGGCGGTGCCCGAGCAGCGGCGCGAACGCCGAGCTGATCAGCTGGCTGCGGCCGCGCCGGTAGTGCCCGTACCCGATGGCGAGGCCGAGGACGGCGTAGATCGACCACGGGTGCAGCGTCCAGTGGAACATCGTGGTCGCCATGGCCGTCTCGATCGCCTGCTCGCTCTGCGGCGCGTCGGTGTCGGGGGGCGGCATGACGTAGTGGGTGAGGGGTTCGGCGGCGCCGAAGAACATGAGCCCGATGCCCATGCCTGCGCTGAACATCATCGCGATCCACGAGACGGTGCGGAACTCGGGCTCGTCGCCCTCCTGCCCGAGCGGGATCCGCCCGTACCGGCTGATCGCCAGCCAGAGGGAGAAGACGACGAAGCCGGTGGCGGCGAGGACGAAGAGCCAGCCGACGTTGCTCAGCAGCCAGTTCAGCGTCGTCTCCGAGGCGGAGCTCAGCGTGCCGGTGGACGCCCCGCCCCAGATGACGAACGCCATGGACACCACGGCGGTGACGCCGTAGACGATCCAGTCGGTGCGCGCGCGTGCGGGCTTGCCGAGGGACGCCGGCCCGGTACCGGGATAGGCGTCGTCGCCGTCCGCCTCTCGCTTGGGGCTGTTCATGATCTGGACTCTTGCCCGAATAAGCACTTCTCAGTGACACGGGAGAGTAATTCGTTCACGACCAGCGCGACCGGGCCGGTGGTGTAGCCCGCTACACCATGGATTCGGCGGAGCGCGCCCATGTGCCGGGGACCCTCCCGAACCTAGATTCGTCCAGGTGAGAACCACTTTGGCGGAGACCACCCCGACGGCCACCGCGGAGGCCGTCGGGCTGGACGCGGTCACCCGGACCTACGGCTCGGTGCGGGCGCTGGACGGCGTCAGCCGGACGTTCCCGCGTGGCGGGTTCACCGCGATCATGGGGCCGTCCGGATCGGGGAAGAGCACGTTCCTGCACTGCGCGTCCGGGCTCGACCGGCCGACCTCGGGCACCGTCCGGATCGGCGGCGAGGACATCGGCCGGCTCAGCGAGACGAAGCGGACGCGGCTGCGCCGGCGGCGCATCGGGTTCGTGTTCCAGGCGTTCAACCTGATCCCGTCCATGGACGTCGAGCAGAACATCACGCTCCCGCTGCGGCTCGGCGGCCTCGACCCGGACCGGGCCTGGCTGGACGAGGTCGTGCGGCGGGTCGGGCTCGGCGACCGGCTGCGGCACCGTCCGTCCGAGCTGTCGGGCGGGCAGCAGCAGCGCGCCGCCCTCGCCCGCGCGCTGGTCACCCGCCCGGAGGTCGTGTTCGCGGACGAGCCGACCGGCGCGCTCGACCCGCGCACCGCCCGCGACGTGCTGCGGCTGCTGCGCGAGGCCGCCGACGAGACCGGCCAGACGATCGTGCTGGTCACGCACGACCCGATGGCGGCGGCGTGGGCCGACTCGGTCGTGTTCCTCAGCCGCGGCCGGATCGTCGACGAGCTGGCCGCGCCGTCCGCCGCGGCCGTCATGGACCGCTGGGAGACGCTGTGAGGAGCAAGGGCGCGTTCGCCGGGATCTTCGCGTCGCTGCTGGTCGCCGCCGCGCTGATCGGGGCCTGCGGGGTGCTGCTGGAGTCGGCGTGGCGGGCGCACGCCCCGGTGGAGCGGTACGCGGCGGCGCCGGCCGTCGTCACGGGGCCGCGGACGGTCGTCGCCAAAGTGAAGCAGCTCGGCGACGCCCCCGATGAGCAGACCCGGCCGTTGACGGAGCCGTCCCGGGTCCCGATCAGTGCGGCGGAGCGCCTTCGCGCCGTCCCGGGTGTGCGGGGCGTTGTGGCGGACGTTTCGTTCCCCGTCGTGCTGTCTTCAGGACGGACGCTGACCGGGCACGGCTGGGATTCGGCCGTCCTCCGTCCCTACGCGCTGAGCGCCGGACGCGCTCCGGGCGCGGCGGACGAGGTCGTCGTGAGCCGGTCGGCCGGTGTCGCCGTGGGCGCGACCGTCCAGGTGCAGACGGACGGGACGCCTCGTCCCTACCGGGTTTCCGGCCTCGTCGCGGACGGCCCCGGTGCCGCGTTCTTCACCCCGTCCACGGCGGCGGCGCTGTACGGGCACCCCGGCCGGGCGGATGCGCTGGCCGTGCTCGGCGACGCCGACGAGGACGCCGTGCGGAAGGCCGCGCCGGGCCTGACCGTCTCCACGGGCGCGGCGCGCGGCGACGCCGAGAACCCGGCCGTGGCGGCCGCCGCCCCCGACCTCCTCGAGATCGGCGCTTCGCTCGGCGGCGTCGCCGTCCTGGCCGCGTTCGTGGTGGTCGGCGGGCTGGTCGTCCTGTCGGTGCGAGAGCGCGGGCGCGAGTTCGCGATGCTCCGCGCGATCGGCGCGACGCCCTGGCAGGTGCGGGGGCAACTGGTGCGCGAGACGCTCAAGGCGGGCGTGCCCGCCGCGCTGCTCGGCGGTGTGCTGTCGGTGTTGCTCGGCGCCGGGATGCACGCCGCGATGGTCCGCAAGGACGTCCTGCCGGACGGGTTCGGCCTGTCGCTCAGCCCGCTGCCCGCCCTCGCCGCGATCGCCGTCACACTGCTCGCCGCCGCGGGGACGGCACTGGTCGCGTCCCTCCGGCTCTCCCGGATCCGGCCCGTCGAGGCGCTCGGCGAGGCGGCCGTCGAGTCCGCCGACCTGCCCCGGTGGCGCGTCGTCACCGGGGTCGTCTTCCTCGTCATCGGGCTCAACGCGCTCGGGTTCTCCACCGCGTCGTCCGGACCGGCCGCGATCGCCGCGATCGGCGGGCTGGTCATGTCGCTGATCGTCGCGACCGCGTTCCTGGGGCCGCTGCTGGCCCGCTACGGCAGCCGCGTCCTCGGCGGCGCGGCCCAGGCCGTCGCCCCGGTGACCGGACGCCTCGCCCGGCACGGCAGCGCCGCAGCCGCCCTGCGCGCCGGGTCGATCATCACCCCGGTCGCACTGGCGGTCGCGTTCGCCGGCACCCAGCTGTTCGCGCAGACCACCCTCGTCCACGCGACGACCGAGCAGGCGGCGGACGCGAACCGCGCCGACCAGGTCATCGTGTCGGCCGGGCCGGGACTGCCGCCGGACGTCGCCGAGGCCGCCCGCCGCGTGCCCGGTGTCACCGCCGCCACGCCCGTCAACCGCACCACCGTCGTGATGAAGGTCAGGGAGATGGGTGAGGAAACCCTCACCTCGCTGCCCGCGCGCGGCATCGGGGCGTCGCCTGAAGCCACGCTGGATCCCGACGTGACGTCCGGCAGCCTCCGCGACTTGCGCGGCACCACCGTCGCGCTCGGCAGCGACGTGGCGGGCGGTCTGCACGTCGGCTCGACCGCGCCGCTCTGGCTCGGCGACGGCACCCGGATCGATGCCCGCGTCGTCGCCGTCTACGACCGCGGACTGGGCCTCGGGAACGTCCTGCTGCCGCACGACCTCGTCGCCGCCCACACGTCCACGGGCTTGGACGACCACGTCCTCGTGCGCGGCGACGCCGACCTGAGCGCCGTCACGTCCGCCTACACGGGTGTGCAGGCGATCGACCGCGACGCCTACGGGGCGAGCCTCTCCCAGGAGATCCGGCTTCAGGGGTTCTTCAACCAGGTCGTCGTCGCGGCCATCGGCGGGTTCATCCTCATCGGCGTCATCACCACGCTCGCCCTGGCCACGGTCGCGCGGCGCCGCGAGTTCACCCTGCTGCGCCTGGTCGGCACGACGCGCCGCCAAGTCCTGCGGATGCTGCGGCTGGAGGCCGCCATCGTGCTCGGCACCGGCATCGCGCTCGGAGCCGCCATCGCCGCCGTGACCCTCATGGCGTTCGCCATGGCCGTCAGCGGCCTCCCGCTGCCGGCGATCTCCCCGGCCGCCTGCGCGGCCGTCCTGCTCACCGTCGCCGTCTCCGGCGGCGCCGCAATCCTCGTCCCGGCGCGGGCCGTCCTGCCCCGCCGCACCTCCTGAAAGGCACCGTTATGAGCAACCGCACCCGCTGGACCACCGTCGCCGTCCTGATCGCGATCAACGCCGTCACGAGCAGCGCACTGGGGGACACGTGGCTCTCGATCGCCGTCAACGTCCTCACCGGCCTGCCCGCCATCGCCCTCGTCATCGACTACTTCGTCCGGGCCCGCCGCACCTGACCCGCGCTCAGACCGCCTTGCGCGCCTCACCCACGGCCCGGACGAGCTCCTCGACGTCGGCGGCCGTGGTGCGGTGGCTGATGACGCAGGCGCGCAGGGCGGCGCGTCCGCTCAGGTCGACGGGGCTGATCCACGCACGCCCGCTCTGGACGACCTTCTGGGCGAGCGCGTCGTGGTGCTCAAAGGTCGCGGTGCCGGGATCGGCGAAGCAGACGACCGGCAGCGGGGTGTCGTTGACGATGTCCCAGCCGGTGGCGGCGAGCTGGTCGCGCAGCGCGTCCGCGAGGTCGGCGTCGCGTTCGAGTTGCTCGGCGTATCCCTCCCGGCCGGCGACGGCAAGGCTGAGGAACAGCTTGAGGCCCATGAACCGGCGCGACCACTGCTGGCTGGACGTGTAGGGGTCAACGGTGTCGGGGATCTCGGTCGGCATATAGGACGTGGTGACCCGGAACGTCTCCGCAAGGCCCTCTTGGTCGGTGCACAGGAACGCGCCCGCACCCATCGGGACGCTCATCCACTTGTGCGCGTCCACGGTGACCGAGTCGGCGCGCTCGATGCCGGACAGCGCGGGCCGCAACCGGTCGGACAGCGCCGCCGCACCCCCGTAGGCGGCATCGACGTGAAGCCGTAGACCCTGCTCACGGCACAGGTCGGCGAGCGCGTGCAGCGGGTCGATGACTCCGGCGGCCGTGGTCCCGGCGGTCGCGACGACGAGAAACGGGCGGTCGCCGTTCGCGCGGTCGGCGGCGACCTGATCGGCCAGGGCTCCGGTGTCCATGCGCAGGTCGGGGCCGGTGGGGACGAGGCGGACGGCGTCCCGTCCGAGGCCGGTGGCGTGCGCGATCTTCAGCCAGGCCAGGTGGCTCTCCGCCGACGCGTACATGACCGGGCGGCCCTCCAGCGCCCGCAGCCCCTTCTCGCCGTACTCCGGCCAGGTCTTCGTCAGCGCCAGCAGCACGGCGGTCATGTTCGCCTCGGCGCCGCCACTGGTGAACGACCCGGCGACGGCTTCTTTTGCGTAGCCGAGCCGTCCGCCCAGGAAACGCAGCAGATGCGCCTCCATCTCGACGGCCGCAGGGGCATGCGACCAGGCGGCGAGCTGCGGGTTGAACGCGGCGGCGAGCGTTTCACCGAGGACGCCCATCAGCGTCGGCGTCGGGTTGAACAGCCCGAAATAGCGCGGATGGGTGGTGTGCACGGTGGTCGCGCGCAGCAACCCGGCGACGTCCTCGATCACGTCCTCGGGTCGGGCCGGACGGTCGAAGCCGTACGCGCCGACCGCGTCCCGCAGAGCCCGGACGTCCACCGGTGCGCTGACGTCCCGCTCGGAGATCCGCTGCCGCTCGTCTTCAAGCACTCCGATGACACGTCGCCACAACTGCTCCGTCGCTGCTGGACGGGGGTCGAAGGAGGTACGTCCAAGAGGGAAATGATCCATGCCACCGACCTTTGCGTCCCGACGTCCGGACGGCCAAGTGGCAGTAATGACCATCATCGCTAAATTAGTGACATGCACACCCTCGCGGTCGCCGTCACCTCCGGAGTGCCGATCTTCGAACTGGCGATCCCGTGCGAGGTCTTCGGCTACGAGCGCCCCGGCCTCGCCGACTGGTGGTACGACTTCCGCCTCTGCGCCGCGCCCGGAACCCGCACCGCCGCCGGTTTCGCCCCGGACGCGGCCCACGGCCTCGACGTCCTCGCCGAAGCGGACACGGTCGTGATCCCGGCCTGCGCGAGTGTCATCGATGACCAGCCGTCCGACCTGGTCGAGGCCGTCTGCGCGGCCCACGCCAACGGCGCCCGCATCGTCTCGCTCTGCACCGGCGCCTTCGTCCTCGCCGCCGCAGGCATCTTGGACGGACGCCCCGCGACGACCCACTGGATGCACGCCGACCAACTCGCCACCCGCTATCCCGACGTCGCCGTGGACGCGTCAGTCCTCTACATCGACGACGGCGACGTCCTGACCAGTGCGGGCACTGCCGCCGGGCTCGACCTGTGCCTGCACGTCGTCCGCAACGACCACGGCGCCACCGTCGCCAGCGCACTGGCCAAACGTCTCGTCATGCCCGCACACCGTCCCGGAGGCCAGGCGCAGTACATCGACACGCAGACCGTCCAAGAGGCTGACGCGCTGGGCCCCCTTCTCGACTGGGCCCGCGAACACCTGCACGAACCCCTGACCGTCGCCGCCCTGGCCCGTCGCGCCAACGTGACCACCCGAACCCTGATCCGCCGCTTCCACGCCGCAACCGGCACGACCCCGATGACCTGGCTGCGCGGCATCCGCATCGACCACGCCCGCGAACTGCTGGAGACCACGACCCTCCCGGTCGACCAGATAGCCGCGCGCTCCGGCCTCGGCAGCCCCGCCAACCTCCGCCACCACTTCACCCGCACCGTCGGCGTCCCCCCGACCACGTACCGCCGCACCTTCTCGGCCACGCCCCCGAACGCCCACTAGTACCTGCGAACGGTGCCCGCCGCGCGGCCCGCCGGGGGACGAGGACCGCGCGGCGGAATGGCCGGGCTTGGTCAACGGGGGTCAGCCCGGCCGCTGCGCGGGGTTGCCACCTGCCCGCGCACTTCTCAACAGGACGCCACGCGGAGGTGCCAGTCGACCATCGCGGCGAGTTGCTCCTCGCTCGCTGCTTCGATCAGGCGCGCTCCCCGCCGCCCCGGCAGCATCGCCCACCAGCTCCCGGTGGCCTTGCCGTGCCAGTAGACGATGTGCTTCGGGATCGCCCGCGAGACGCCGACCGACGCCAGGTCCACTCGCGTGCCGGCGATCACGACGACTCGATCTTGGCGGTGGCGTTCAGCAGCTCCCGGAGCCGAGCGGCCGACACAGCGCGCACCCACGAGACCCCGCCGCCGTCAGGGTGGCGGAACGGCCTGCGCCTCGCCTCCCACGCCAGGTCGAGGACGTCCAGGCCGTCGTGGTGGAACACCCAGTCGGGGAAGTCGGCGCGCAGCCCCGTCAGCACCCCCAGCGCCGTCGAGTTCGGTACCTTGCTCACAGCCGGACTCCGTTTCCGGTGAGGCCCCGGAACTCCCGCCGTTCGCCCGCCGGCCGGGGCCGTCTTCGTGTCCTGCGACACCTTCCGCCCTCCACTCGACCGCAACTGGCTGTAGCGTGAAAGGCACTGTCCGCTGGCCCCCGGTGCGGGCAGTGAAGGGCAACGGGCCAACCCGGGGCGAAACGGGTGAGGTGATGACGACCTTCGGCGAAAAGCTGCGCGCCCTCATGGCCGAGCGCCGGATCAGCCAGCGCAAGCTGGCCGGACTCGTCCCCTGCGACGACGGCCACCTGTCAAAGATCGCCAACGATCGCAAGCGTCCGTCCCCCGAACTCGCCGCTCGCCTGGACGACCTCCTCAACGCCAACGGCACCCTCGCAGCCCTCAAACCCGAGCGTCCTTCACCCGCAGCCGAGGGCGTCATGGAGTTGGCCGCATGGCTGGAAACGACCAATGTCGGTGACGGCGCGATCGGCCACCTGGAAACGGCCATCCGGCGTTTGGCCTACGACTACCCTCGGCAACCTCCGCTCGCCGTTCTATGCGAGGCCCGGGTTCTCCAAAAGCAGGTCTGGGCCACACTGCGAGGCGGGCGGCAGCGCATCGCGCAGACGCGAGCCTTGCTTCGCGTTTCCGCAGAATTGTTCGCGATGATCAGTCTGCTCGCCGGAGACATCGGCCGTTACCGCCTCGCCGACGCATATGGGTGCGCCGCGTGGGTGTGCGCCCACGAGGCCGACTCCGATGCCGCCCGCGCCATGGTCCGGTGTGCGCAGTCCAAGACCGCGCGCTGGGAAGGCCGTTATGCGGACGCTGCGGACCTCGCTCGGCAGGGCTTCGAGCTGGCCCCGGCCGGGATGCGCGGTCGCATACTCCTCGCGGTGTCGGAGGCCACCGCGCTGCAGTCCCGCGGCGATATCCCCAGGGCGAAGGAGGCGATGCAGCGCGCGCAGCACGCGCGTGACAGTTGCTCAGCCGCGAACGAGAGTGCTGACGCCTGGAGTTGCACGCGCGCCAGGCAGGCCGCCTACTCGCTCCAGGTGGGCCTCGGTGCCCGAGATCCCGGAGAAATGCTGCGCTCGGTCGGCGAAGCGGATGACGCATGGGCCGATGGCGACCAATGGGTTTACGGGACGTGGGCTCAGGTTCGCATCGGCGCTGCGCTGGCCCGTGTGATGACCGGCGAAACAGAAGAGGCAACCGCGGAACTCGCCGAGGTCTTCGACCTAGCTACCGAGTACCGTGTCGTGACCATCACCGGCCGGATGAATGAGATTGGTCATCGGCTCGGACATAGCCGGTACAAAGGTGACGTGCGTGCCGCCGAACTGCGCGAGAGGATCCGTGCCTTCCAGGCTGGATCGCTGGAGCACGAGGCCGTTCCCATCCCGGAGGTCAGATGAGCCCGCTCCCGGAGAGCATGTCCGATCACTGGTGGTGGCGGCCGGGGGTCCGGCCTGGTCGCCGGTTGCTCGTCTGGCACATCTTGGTCGACGGGCAGGCGGAGGTCCATGACCTCGTCCGGCGGTGCCAGGACAAGCTCACCGGGGTGGACGGTCTGGACGTCATCCCGCTCGAATGGCTGCACCTGACCACGCAGATCGTCGGGTTCGACGACGAAATCACCGATGCCGAAGTGAAGGCGATGACCACGGGCGTGACCGAGCGGCTCGCCGGGCTGGCACCTATCGCGGTTGAGCTGGGAAAAGTGTGGCTGCACAGTGAAGCGGTAATGCTGGGCATTCGTCCGTCGCGTGGCCTTGACCCCGTCCGGGGCGCGGTCCGTGAGAGCGTCGCCGCCGCTGTACGTGCACACCAACTCGGTGACGAACCGGACTGGACGCCGCACATCTCGGTTGCCTACAGCAACGCCGACCGGCCGGCGGCGCCCGTCATCAAGGCGCTTGAGTCGCGGCCGGGACCGCGGCCGCTTCATGTGAGGCAGGTCCACCTGGTCGCGCAAGAGCGAGTTGGGCACCTCTACCGCTGGGAGCGGCGAGCAGTGGCCGGCCTGGACGGGTGAGCCTCGCGCTGTACCGATTCCTCGCGCGCCGGTGGGCGGGGAGGAGCGTGCGACGTTGCTGGTGCGGGAGCACAACGAGTCGGCGCAGCGGGCCTATGCGTGCTGTCAGATGACCGGGTTTTCTGGTGAGTCGAGCCAGATGTGCTGGCCTTTTGGGGTCACCGTGATGCCGTAGCGGGATGCTTTCGGTTTGCCGGCGGCGGCCCAGCGTTCTTCGGTTTCCCGGATCGCCTGCTGGGGGAGGCGCTGGCTGCGGATCGGCATGAACCAGGCCGGGGACCCGAACCGTCCCTCGGCCGTGCCGTCCGGCTTGACCTCCAGCGCGGCCAGTGGCTCGTCCGGGTGGAACGATGCCACCCAGGGTGCCAGGATCATTCCGCCCGGACGGGTCTGCTCGACCCAGGCATAGGGGACCTCGCGGACGGCGGCAGTGGCCACGACCCTGTCGTAGGGCGCGCCAAGCGGGTGGCCCAGCGTCCCGTCGGCCGTGATCACCGTCACCGGATACCCGGCCCTGCTCAGTGCCCGCCGGGCGTGCTCGGCCAGCGACGCGTCGATCTCCACCGTTGTGACGTTCTCGGCACCGACCAGCTCCGCCAGCAGTGCGGCGTTGTAGCCCGACCCGCCCCCGATCTCCAGTACCCGCAGGCCGGGACGCAGTTCGAGCGCGTCCAGCATCTTCGCCATGATGTGCGGGGCGCTGCTCGAACTCGTGGGCCACTTTCCGCGCTCGGCGGCCCCGTCGTCCACCTGGATGATCACCGAGCGTTCCGATTCGACCTCTTGCCGCCAGCCGTCGGGATCGTCCTCGCGGTGAAGGGGACGAAACCAGCCCGTCCCTTCGACCGGAACCCAGATCGTCTCGGGTATGAACAGGTCACGCCGCACGCGCCCGAGGACGTCAGACGCCGACATCACACCTTCCCCGTGCCATTGCACAACGTGCATGGTATCTCTCGGCGATTGCCGTCGTCGCTCTTGACCTCTTTGCCCGACCCGTTGCATCCACTGCATTTCTGCGGCTGACTGTGCTTACCCACCGCGTCGCCCCTTTGCGTCCAGCAACCCTTCTCTGGCTACATCCGACCGCGGTAAGGGACGATGCGGCAGGTGCTGGCCGCTGGCCGTGCATACGGACAGCGGACGAAAACCGGGCAGATGGGGCGGGAGTGAACGCGGGGGCGGGGCTCGTACAGTGGGTGTTCGTGCTCTATGGGAGGTCTGCGGAGACTGGTGCGCTCGATGAGGTGATCGCGCGGGCTCGTGAGGGCTTTGGTGGCGCGGTGGTGTTGCGGGGTGAGGCGGGGGCGGGTAAGACCGCCCTGCTCGACGCGGCTGCTGGGCGGGGTGGTGGCGTGCGGGTGTTGGGGGCCACCGGGGTCGAGGCCGAGTCCGATCTCGCGTTCGCGGCGCTGCACCAGTTGCTGTGGCCGGCCGCGGGTCTGCTCGGCGCGCTGCCCGACCCGCAGCGCGACGCCGTGCGTGCGGCTCTGGGGCTTGCCGCCGGCAGCGCCGGGGACCGGTTCCTGCTGGGCGCCGGCGTGCTGTCGCTGCTGGCCGAGGCCGCCGCGCCGGACGGGCTGATCTGCGTGGTCGACGACTTCCAGTGGGTCGACCGGGCGTCCGCCGACGCGCTGCTGTTCGCCGCCAGGCGGCTCGGGACGGAGCGGATCGCGATGCTGTTCGCCGTGCGCGGCGACATGCCGGTCAAGGGCGTGCCGGTGACGGTGGACGTGCGGGGCCTGCCCGAGTCCGCGGCGGCCGAGTTGCTGGAGTCCCGGCACGGACCGGTGCCCGCCCGGGTGGCGCGGGAACTCGCCGCGCTCACCCGTGCGAACCCGCTCGCGCTGGCCGAGATCGCCGCCCGGCTGACGTCCGCGCAGCTCGCCGGGCGCGAACCGCTGCCCGACCCGCTGCCCGGCGGTGCCCGGCTCTTCGGTGACCGGGTGGCCGCGTTGTCCTCCCCGACCCGGGTCGTCGCGCTGGTCGCCGCCGTGGAGGCCGACCTCGACCATGTGCTGCGTGCCGCCGACCGGCTGCCGCTCGCCGGGCAGGCGGAAGGGGCCGGCGACCGCGCCCGGGGGCGGACGGCGCTGGCCGAGCTTGAGGAGGCCGGGCTGGCCGGCGTGTCGGGCACGGGCGTGCGGTTCCGGCATCCGCTCGTCCGGTCCGCGGTCCATGAGATGGCCGCTCCAGCCGAGGTGCGCCGGGTCCACGCCGTCCTCGCGGAGGTGACCGAGGGCGACCGCCGTGCCTGGCACCTCGCCGGGGCGGCCCTCGGCCAGGACGAGGGTGCCGCCGCCGCGCTGGCGGCCGCCGCGGAGCGGGCGCAGGACCGCGGCGGGTACGGGACCGCCGCCACGGCCCTCGCGCGGGCCGCCGAACTGACCCCCGAACCGCGCGCCCGCGCCGTCCGGCTGAAGGACGCCGCCGTCGCGGCCTGGCTCGGCGGACGCTCCGGGCAGGCGGAGACCCTGCTGGCCGAGGCGCGCGAACGGGCCGTCGGGGACGCGGGCCTCGGCATGGAGATCGCCCGGCTCCGGGGCAGGTTCGAGCTGAACTCGGGCAGCGCCGCCGAGGCCGTCCGGATCCTGGCGGCGGGCGACGGACTGGACATGCTGGCCGACGCGATGGAGGCGGCCTCCTACGTCGGCGACACGGCGGCCGTCGTGGAGCTCGGCCGGCGGGCGGCGGCGCATCCGGAGGGCTTCCTGCGGGACGCGGTGGCCGGGATCGGCCTGACCGCCGACGGCGACGCCGCGGGCCCCGGCCTGCTGCGGCGTGCGCTGGCACGGGCCGGTGAGCTGGAGGACGCGGCCGGATACCTGTGGGCGGCGGCCGCGGCCAGTGCCCTCGGCGAATGGGACCTCGCCACCGAGATGTCCACCCGGGCGGGCCGGGTGGCGAAGGTGTCGGGGATGGCCGGGCAGCTGCCCGTCGTGCTGGAGTTCACGGCGACGGCCGAGCGCATCGCCGGGCGGCTGGCGGCCAGCCAGGCCGTTTCCGAGGAGGGCCTGGACCTGGCACGGGAGGCCGGGTACGAGAACACGGTGGCCGCCCACCTGGCCAACCTGGCGGTCGTGGCGGCGCTGCGGGGCGAGGAGGAGACCTGCGAGCGGCAGGCCCGCGAGGCGCTGGCCATCGCCGTCCCGCACCGGGTCGGGCTGCGCGCGGGAGTGGCCGCGTACGCGCGGGCGCTGCTCGACCTGTGCCTCGGCCGCTACCCGGCGGCGCACGACCGCTTCACCGCCATCGCCGCGGCCGGACCGGGCGCCGGGCACCCGACCGTCGTGTGGCGGACGGCGCCCGACCGCGTCGAGGCCGCCGCCGGAGCGGGCGACGAGGCGGGCGCGCGGGCGGTGCTCGCCGCCTACGAGCGGTGGTCGGCGCACGCCGCGACGCCCGAGTCGCGTGCCCTGCTGGCCCGCTGCCGGGGCCTCGCCACCTCGTCCGACGACGCCTTCGCCGAGGCGCTGCGGCTGCACACCAACCCGTTCGAGGCGGCCAGGACGGCGCTGCTGCTGGGCGAGCGCCTGCGCCGCGCGCAGCGTCCGGGCGAGGCGCGGCCGCACCTGCGGACGGCGTGGGAGGTGTTCGAGCGTGCGGGCGCGCGGCCGTGGGCGCGGCGTGCGCAGGACGAGTTGCGGGCGGCCGGCGAGAGCGGGCAGGCCCCGCCGCCCGCCGCGCTCGGCGCGCTGACCCCGCAGGAGCTGCGCATCGCGGGCCTGGTCGCCGACGGGCTGTCGAGCCGGCAGATCGCCGGCCGGCTCTTCCTCAGCCCGCGCACCGTCGAGTACCACCTGTACAAGATCTATCCGAAGCTGGGGATCGGCTCCCGTACGGAACTGGCGCGGCTGGTAGTTCTACAGAAGGCGCCCGCTGCCGGAGACGACAGGCTGTAGGCATGCGGAACGAAGTGAGCATCTGGAGCGAGGAGTTCGGCGCCGGGACGGACGCGCCGATCCTGCTGATCATGGGGTCGATGTCGCAGGGCGTCCTGTGGCCGGACGAGTTCGTCGGCCGGCTGGCCGCCGGCGGCCGCCGGGTGGTCCGCTACGACCACCGCGACACCGGCATGTCCGGCACCGTCGACTTCGACGCGGAACCGTACACCTGGCACGACATCGAGAACGACGTCTACCGCGTGATGGACGCGCACGGCTTGGACAGCGCGCACCTCGTCGGCCATTCGGCGGGCGGGCTGCTCGGCCAGCTCATCGCGGTGGAGCGCCCCGAGCGGGTGCGCTCGCTGACCGTCATCGCCTCCTCGCCGCTCGGCGCCGGAGAGGGCGAGGTGCTCGGGCGGGCCCTGACCGGGCAGCCGCAGCCGGAGGGGAGCCTGCCCGAGCCGGCACCCGAGTTCACGGCCTTCTACCGGGCGCTGATGGCCGCCCCGCCGCCCGCGGACCGGCGCGCCCGGATCGACGGCATGATCGCCGAGCAGCGCGTCCTGCACGGCACCGGCCTGCCGTTCGACGAGGACGCGGCCCGCCGGCTGCAGGAGCGGATCTACGACCGGGCCCGCGACCTGTCCGCAGCGGCCAACCACCGGCTGGCCGCGATGGCCTCCCCGGACTTCGAGCCGGTGGGTGTGCTGGACCGGGTGAAGGCGCCCACGCTGGTCATCGAGGGCGACCACGAGCCGGTCAAGCCAGGGCACGGCGCGATCATCGCCGAGCGGATCCCCGGCGCGCGGCTCATGACCGTCGCGGGCATGGGGCACACGCTGCCGCCCGAGGTGCACGAGGAACTGGCCGCCGCCGTCCTCGCGCACACGGCCGACCGGGTCAGCGGCTGAGCGTGGTGTGCCGGTCCACGCGGGACAGCTTCTCGGGGTTGCGGACGAAGTACAGACCGGTGATCAGGCCGTTCTCGACCCGCACCGCAATGACGGTGTCGGTCTCCCCGTCGAACCGCACGAGCAGCCCCGGCCAGCCGTTCACCTGAACCGGCTCGAACGACAGCTCGGTTTCGGTCCTGACCCACTTGAGGCCCTTCGACAGCAGGCCGGCCACCTTGCGGGCGCCCACGACCGGGCGCGGCAGGGCCCGCTTGAGCCCGCCGGCGTCGGACAGCAGGACGACGTCCGGCGCGAGGACGTCCACGAGGCTCTGCACGTCGCCGGTCTCGACCGCCCGCTGGAACGCCTGGAGCGCGGCGCGGGTCTCGGCCGACGAGACGACGTCGCGGGGACGGCGCGCGGCGACGTGCGAGCGGGCCCGGTGGGCGATCTGGCGGACGGCGGCCGGGTTCTTCCCGACGGCCTCGGCGATCTCGCCGTAGGGGAAGTCGAACACGTCGCGCAGCACGAACACGACCCGCTCGGTCGGCGTGAGCGTCTCCAGCACCAGCAGCATCGCCATGGAGACGTTGTCGGCCAGTTCGACGTCCTCGGCCACGTCGGGGGTGGTCAGCAGAGGTTCCGGTAGCCACTGGCCGACGTAGGTCTCCTTGCGGCGGCCGAGCGTGCGCAGCCGGGTCAGCGCCTGCCGGGTCGTGATCCGGACCAGGTAGGCGCGCTGGTCCCGGACGGTGGCGAGGTCGACGCCCACCCACCGCAACCAGGTCTCCTGCAGGACGTCCTCGGCGTCGGCGGCCGACCCCAGCATCTCGTAGGCGACCGTGAACAGCAGCCTGCGGTGCGCGACGAAGGTCTCGGTGGCGGCGTCGGCGGTGTCCGGCGCCCGGTCGCTGCGCTGGCTTGCCTGGGTGCGTTCGCTGCCCTGGCTGCGCTCGCTCATGGTCGGCTCCCCCGCTCGGTCTCAACAGCCCTACGCGCACAAGACGCCGGTCAGCGCCGTTTTGTGACATCCGCCGGCAGGTAACCCTCCTCACAGCGAGGCACTGTCACAGGGATCGGGCGCCCGGCATCTCGTGGTCGTCAGGACGCCGCGCGGACGTTCCGCGCGGCACGCACCATGAGTGAGGACCGCATCATGTCAACCAGAGACGCGCCGGCGGCCGTTCCGCGCCGCTGGACCGCGCTGTTCTTCATCGCGCTGGCGCAGCTCATGATCGTCCTGGACGGGACGGTGGTGAACATCGCGCTGCCGTCCGTCCAGCGCGACCTCGCGATCTCCGACGGCGACCGGCAGTGGATCATCACCGCGTACACGCTGGCGTTCGGCGGGCTGCTGCTCCTCGGCGGCCGCATCGCCGACTACGCCGGCCGCAAGCGGACCTTCCTGGTCGCGCTGCTCGGCTTCGCCGGGGCGTCCGCGGTGGGCGGCGCCGCGTCCGGCTTCGAGATGCTGCTGGTCGCCCGCGCGCTGCAGGGCGCTTTCGGGGCGCTGCTCGGGCCGTCCGCGCTGTCGCTGCTGACGGTGATGTTCACCCGGCCGCAGGAGCGCGCCAAGGCGTTCGGGCTCTGGGGTGGCGTCTCCGCCGCGGGCGGCGCGATCGGGCTGCTGGCCGGCGGGGCGCTGACCGAGTACCTGGACTGGCGCTGGTGCCTGTACATCAACATCCCGATCGCCCTGGTCGCGGTGGTCGGCGGCTCCATGATGCTGGCCGAGTCGCGGCGCGAGGGCAGGGCCCGGTTCGACGTCCCCGGCGTGCTGCTCGTCACCGCCGGGCTGGTCGCGGTCGTGTACGGCACCGGCCGGGCCGAGTCGGACGGCTGGCGTTCGGCGACCGTCACGGGCCTGCTGGCCGCCGGGACGATCCTGCTCATCGCGTTCGTCCTCGTCGAGCGCCGGGTGCCGGAGCCGCTGCTGCCGCCGCGCGTCATCGCCGACCGCACCCGCGGCGCCGCCTACCTGGCGGTGGGGCTGGCGGGGGCCGGCATGTTCGGGGCGTTCCTGTTCATGACGTACTACCTGCAGGTCGCCAAGGGCTACTCGCCGATCAGGACGGGTGTGGCCTTCTTCCCGATGGTCATGACGGTGCTGGTGTCGGCCGGCGGGATCAGCGCCCGGCTGCTGCCCAAGGTCCCGCCGCGGGCGCTGATCGTCCCCGGCATGCTGATCAGCGCGTGCGGCATGCTCTGGATGCTCACCCTCGAACCCGGCACCGGGTACGCCCCGGGCGTGCTGGTCACGGGCGTCCTGTTCGGGTTCGGGGCGGGCATGATCCTGCCGGTGGCCATGAACTACGCCACCCGCGGCGTCGACCCGGGCGACGCGGGCGTCGCGTCGGCGACCGTCAACGCGGCGCAGCAGGTCGGAAGCTCGATCGGCATCGCGCTCCTCAACACCATCGCCACCAGCGCGACCGTGGACTACCTCGCCTCCCACGGCGGGAGCCCCGCCGTCGCGAAGCAGGCGCTGGTGGAGGGCTTCGGGACGGGCAGCGCCTGGGCCGCCGGGATCCTCGTGGCGGGCGCGCTGATCGTCGCCGTCCTGATGAACACCCCCCGCCCGGGGGACGAGCCCGCCGCCGACGCCGAACCGGGCGTGCCGCAGCCCGCCCACTCCTGACCCCGCCCACTCCTGATCCCGCCCGGGGACGGATCACCCGGCGGCCGGTGCCGTCCGGGTGATCCGTTCCGCCACGACCCGCTTGAAGCGGGGGCAGTCGGTGATGTCCTCGTGCCGGCAGCCCAGGGCGCCTTCGAGGAGCTCAAGCGACGCCTGCGCCGTGGCGATGCGGTGGCGGAGCGCCTCGGCCTCCCGCCGCAGCGTGTCCCGCCGCTTCCCGAGGTCGAAACCGGCCGTCAGCGTGCCGATGGCTTCGAGGGAGAGCCCGGCGTCCTTGGCGCGCAGGATGACCGCGACGCGCGTGACGTCGGCGGCGGTGTAGCGGCGGCGTCCGGCGGTGTCGCGGGCGGGGGCGAGCAGCCCCACCGACTCCCAGTGGCGCAGGACGTGGGTGGCGAGGCCGAAGCGCCCGGCGAGGGCACCGATGCTCATCTGCTCGCTTGACTTCATGTCGACATTAACTCGCATGCTGGCGTCCATGACCAGCGACACAGAGAAGGCACGCGACTCGACCGACACCCTCATCCGGATGCTCGACGCGGCGGAGGGCCTCCCGGCCGCCGCGGACCTGCGGCACCACTCCTACGACCTGCTCGCCGCCGGACCCGGAACGTCCGTGGTGGACGTGGGCTGCGGCGCCGGACGGGCCGTCGCGGAACTGGCCGGACGAGGCGTGAACGCCGTCGGCGTCGACCCGGACGAGAAGATGATCGCGGTCGCCCGCAGCCGGTGGCCCGACGCCGATCTCCGTCCCGGAGGCGCGTACGACCTGCCGCTCTCCGACGCGTCCACGGACGGCTACCGGGCCGACAAGGTGTTCCACATCCTCGCCGAACCGGAACGCGCGCTGGCCGAGGCCCGCCGCGTACTGGTGCCCGGCGGACGCATCGTCCTCGTCGGCCAGGACTGGGACACCATCGTCATCGACTCCGACGACCCGGCCCTCACCCGCACCATCGTCCACGCCCGCGCCGACCTTGTCACCGATCCGCGTTCGGTCCGCCGCCAGCGCAACCTGCTCCTGGACGCCGGCTTCCGCGACGTGGCGGTCGTGGTGCGCACCGGCGTGTTCACCGGCCCGACGATGCTGCCCATGCTCGAAGGAATGGCCGAAAGAGCCCGCACCAGCGGCGCCATCACGGCCGAGCAGGCGAGCGGCTGGCTCGCCGATCAACGCACCCGAGCCGAGGCCGACCGCCTCTTCCTGGCCCTCCCCTTGTT
The DNA here is from genome assembly GCF_040643275.1 of Spirillospora sp. NPDC047418. Taxonomy (NCBI): domain Bacteria; kingdom Bacillati; phylum Actinomycetota; class Actinomycetes; order Streptosporangiales; family Thermomonosporaceae; genus Spirillospora; species Spirillospora sp. NPDC047418. The sequence goes on along the minus strand of NZ_JBEYTW010000023.1, from coordinate 49,283 downwards.
CGTTGCGGCCGCGGCCGCACCCCGCTAGAAGACGGGGGTGTTGGTGCGGGTCAGGTGCCAGTTCTCCGTGTGGAAGGTGGTGGGGTCGACGGTGCCGGCGGCGGAGGCGTATTCGACGATCGCCTCGCGGATCGCCACCTGGGCGTTGTAGACGACCTCGGCCGTGGTGATGTGGGGGAAGCCGCCTCCGCCCGACTGGCGGTAGTTGTTGACCGCTACGACGAACTGCTGGTCGCCCGCTACGGGGGCTCCGTTGTAGGTCATGCCGGTGATTCGGGAGCCCTCTGGTTCGGCTATGTCGACGTTGTAGGCGATGCCGGAGAACTGGTCGTAGTTGTAGTCGGGACGGTTGTTGGCGTTCGTCCAGGAGGCAGGGTCGACGGGGGCGTCCGGTGCTACCTGCTTGAAGTACTGGGCGGAGTACTCCAGGTAGTCCTTGATCTGGGAGCCCGTGAGGACGCTGGCCAGGAGGGTGTTGTCGTAGATGTAGAGGCCCGCGATGTCCTTGATGGTGACCTTGCCTGCGGGGAAGGTGGCGGCCCGGCTGAAGGGCGCCGCGATCGACACCACGGGGAGGGACGCGTGTTCCGAGCCGGCCAGCGCGGCCTTCACCTTCTCGGTCTGGACGAGGTGGATGTAGTCGAGGATCGCGGTGTCCTTCCAGCACGACTCCGCGGCGGACATCTCCTCGGTCGAGGTGGCGACTTCCTTGTTCACGTAGGCGACCACAGCGTCGTGCTGCTTCTTGACCAGGGTGACCATGGCCGGGTCTTCCTGGACGGTGTTCGAGTTCACCGTGGTCGCCGACTTGCCGGTCACCTTCCAGCGGCCGCGCGAGTGGGTGAGGGTCAGGTCGAAGATGGAGAGGCGCTCGCCCCAGCACTTCGGCTCGCTCATCACGACCGTCCGGCCGGTGGCCTTGTTCGTGACGAAGCGTTCCGGGATCTCCAGGTGCGCGTGCCCGAACAGGATGGCGTCGATGCCGGGGACCTGCTCGGCGACCAGCGCCGCCGCGTTCTCGACGGGGAGCGCGTCGCCGTAGGAGGACGTCCCGCTGTCGCCGGAGTGGGCGCTGATGATCACGACGTCGGCGCCCCGGGACCGGATGACCGGGACCCAGCGGCGCGCGGTCTCCACCAGGTCCAGGAAGTCGAGCTTGCCGGAGACGTTGGCCTTGTCCCAGATCGCGATGCCCGGGTTCGTCAGCCCGAGGAGGCCGACGCGGATCGGCGGGTGGCCGCGGACGTGCATCTTCTTGATGATGTACGGACGGTAGGCGGGCCGCCGCGTGCCCGCGTGGACGGCGTTGGCGGCCAGCGCCGGGGCGTCCATCTGGCTGATCCACGCGTCCAGGAACGGGATGCCGTAGTTGAACTCGTGGTTGCCGAGCGCCACGGCGTCGTAGCCGATCGCGTTCATCTGGCGGGCCATCGGGTGCGTCCCGCCGGTCTCGGTGATCGGCTCGATGGTGGCGTAGTAGAAGCCCAGCGGCGTGCCCTGGATGGTGTCGCCGGCGTCGAACAGCAGGGTGCGGTCGCGTCCGCGGGCGGCGCGGACCTCGTTGACCAGGCTGGAGACGCGCGCCAGGCCGACGGTGTTCCCGGCGCTGTCGGCGTACTCGGCGTCCTTGTAGTAGTCCCAGTTCACCGCGTGGCTGTGGATGTCGGACGTGCCCATCACGGTGATCGTCACCGACCGGCCGTGCGGGGACGGGGGCGGGGACGGATGCGGGGACGACGACGGGGCGGCGGAGGCGGTGCCGGGCCAGCCGGCGGCGGCGAGGGCGCCCGCGGCGGTCAGGCCGCCGAGGACCTGCCTGCGGCTGACCCCGTCCGGGACCCGGCACGAACACCAGCGCGGCTGTGGACTCTGCATGGCGCACCCGTTCCTTCCGCAGGGGGACGGGAGAACGATAGGCCCGCCGGTCGCGGTCGATACCGGTGAGATCCGCCGATCCTGGGCGGCGATCGTTGGCACTCCACGCCAATGCCGGATGCCTCGAACGCGGCGCGTCGCGTGTCCGAAACCCGGGGGCCGGGGTGGTGTGGTCTGAGTCACATTGGGTACATGGCGTCCCAATAGATGACTCTTAAAACGTATTTGTTGCTGTTTCGCCACTGTTGCCGTGTCTGGCGTTTCGTGTTCCTCTATTTACGACATTGTCCGGTTGTGGATCGCTCCCAGCCGATTCCGCGGCCGCCGCCAACCAGCCGCCCAGCCCAGTCCCGCCCAGCCCAGTCCCGCCCAGCCCAGTCCCGCCTAACCCAGTCCCGCCTAACCCAGCCACCGACGACGCACGCCAACGCAGGCACGCACGAGCGCAGGCACGCACGCAGCGACAGCGGAGGGTCCGGATGCGCAAGGAGACGCTGGAGAGCTTCGTCCTCGGGGACGTCCTCCGGTCACAGGCCCAGGTACATCGAAGGCAGACGTTCCTCAAGTTCCGGGACGGCGAGGTCACCTACGGCGAGGTCGACGCCGCCGCCGACCGGCTGGCCCGTTCCCTGGCCGGGGCGGGTATCGCACGCGGCGACCACGTGGCCGTGATGCTGCCCAACTGCGCCGACTTCGTCCACCTCGTGTTCGCGCTGGCGCGGCTCGGCGCGGTCGCCGTGCCGGTCAACATCGCCTACAAGGGCGAGCTGCTGCGGCACGTCCTGGACAGTTCCGACTCCGGCTGGCTGGTCGTCGACGGTCCGTACGCGGAGCGGGTCGCCGGTGTGGCGGAGCGGCTGCCGAAGCTCCGGGGCGTCCTGGTGCGGGACGCCGCCGGGGCCGGGGTCCTGCTCGACCGGCTGGGCAAGCCCGCGCGCGACCTGGCCTCCCTGCCGGACGAGGGCGGCAGAGTCGAGGCGGAGGTCGGCTTCGGCGACCTCCAGGCGATCATGTACACGTCCGGGACGACCGGGCCGTCCAAGGGCGCCATGGTCCCGCACGCGCTGGCGCTGACCTGCGCCTACGACTCGCTCGACTTCCTAGACCGGTGGGGCAAGACGATCTACTGCCCGCTGCCGCTCTTCCACGCGGCGGCCCTGTGGGACGGCATGCTGTCGGCGCTGCTGGGCGGCGGCTCCATCGCGATCGTCGAGCGGTTCAGCGCGTCCCGGTTCTGGGACGACGTGCGCCGCTTCGACGCGCAGGTCTGCATGAGCGTGTTCTCGATGATCCCGATCCTGCTGAACCGGCCGCCGACGTCGCGGGACCGCGACCACCGGCTGGAGACGTTCTACATGGGCAAGTCCAACCTCGACGAGCCGATGCGGGAGCGGTTCGGCGTCCGGTCGGTGGAGACCTACACCAGCACTGAGGCGGGCATCGCGACCGGCAGCCCGTACGGGGAGTGGCGGGTCGGCTCGTGCGGGCGGGCGCACGAGGAGCGTTTCAACGTCGCCGTCGTGGACGACCAGGACCGCGAGGTCGGGCCGGGGGAGCCCGGCGAACTGGTGCTGCGGCCGAAACAGCCCTTCGTCCTGACGACCGGCTACTACGGAAACTGGGAGGCGACCACTCATTGCTTCCGGAACATGTGGTTCCACACCGGAGACCGGGTATGGCAGGACGACGACGGGTATTTCTACTTTCTTGACCGGATGAAGGACGCCATCCGCCGGCGCGGGGAGAACATCTCGGCCTTCGACCTGGAGACCGAGATCAACCAGCATCCGGCGGTGCTGGAGTGCGCCGCGATCGGCGTGCCCTCGGAGCTGGAGGACGAGGACATCAAGGTGTCGATCGTCGTGCAACCGGACACCGGGCTCGACCCGGCGGAGCTCGTCGCCTACTGCGCGGAGCGGCTCCCGCGGTCGATGGTGCCGCGCTACGTCGAGTTCGTGGACGCGCTGCCGCGCACCCCGACCGACAAGGTCGCCAAGTACAAGCTGCGCGCCCAGGGCGAGTCCGGGATCACGGAGACGACCTGGGACGGGGAGGCGGCGGGCGGCGGTCGGAACGCCGGAGCCGGGGCCGGGAGTGCGACTGGGGCCGAGGCCGGGGAGGCGGGGAGCCGGTGAACTGGGACGACACGCCGGAGCAGGCGGCCTTCCGGGAGGAGGTCCGGGCGTTCATCGCGGAGCGGTTCCCCGCGTCCTACCGTCCGGCCGGGGACGAGGAGCAGAGCCTCGAACCCGAGGACGTCGCGGGCTACAACTGGCCCGTCGACCGGGTCGCGGACGATCCGGGACGGCGCGAGGGCGCGCGTGCGTGGGCGGCGGCGCTGGCCGAACGCGGCTGGATCGCGCCGCACTGGCCGCAGGAGTACGGCGGCGCCGGGCTGTCGCCGCTGGCGGAGTTCGTCCTGCACGAGGAGATGATGCGGGCGCGGGTGCCGGTCGTGAACGGCATCGGCGCGTTCCTCCTCGGCCCGACGCTGCTGGTGCACGGCACCGAGGAGCAGAAGGCCGCGCACCTCCCGGCGATCGCTTCCGGGCAGGCCACCTGGGCGCAGGGGTTCTCCGAACCGGGCTCGGGCTCCGACCTGGCCTCGCTGCGGACGCGGGCCGTCCGGGACGGCGACGTCTACGTCGTGGACGGCCAGAAGGTGTGGACGTCCCTCGGCCAGTACGCCGACTGGCTGTTCGTCCTGGTCCGTACCGACCCTGACGCGGAGAAACCGCACCGGGGCATCACGTTCCTGCTCATCGAGGCGGACGCGCCGGGCGTCACGGTTCGTCCCATCACCGACATCCGGGGCGCCGCGCCGTTCTGCGAGATCTTCTTCGAGGGCGTCCGGGTGCCGGTGGCGAACCGGGTGGGGGAGGAGAACCGCGGCTGGTACGTGGCGATGTCCGCGCTCGGGTTCGAGCGGGCGGGGATCGGCGCCACGATCAAGTACGAGCAGGCCCTCGCCGAACTGGTCGCCTACCTGCGCTCGCCGGAGGGGCGCCGGTTCGCGCGGAACACGCCGTCGATCCGGCAGGAGATCGCCCGCAGGAAGACCGAGATCCGCGTCCTGTACAACCTGGCCCGCTACACGGTGTCGCGGCAGGCGGCGGGGGACGAACCCGACTTCGAGGCGTCGATCAACCAGCTGTTCGGCGCCGAGCTGCACCAGCGGCTGGCCCGCACGGGCGCACGCGCGTTCGGGCGGTCCGCCGCGCTCTGGGCGCGCGAGGACGCCCCGCTCGGCGCCGCGTTCACCCACATGCGCCGCGACTCGGTGGCGTCCACCTTCCTGGGCGGGACGACCGAGATCCAGCGCAACGTCATCGCCACCCGGGGGCTGAAGCTGCCCCGCTAGAGCATGCATCTGGACGGACACGAGGAGGAGCGAACCCGTATGCCCGACGAGAACGCCTACCAGAACGCCGACGGGACCGCCTACGAGAACGCCTACGAGACCGTTGACCTGCGGGTCGAGGAGCGCGTCGCCTGGCTGACGCTGAACCGGCCGGACAAGCTCAACGCGCTGACGCCGACGACGATGACGGAACTGCGCGACATCTTCCGGCGCGTCGACGACGACGAGGACGTCTGCGTGGTGGTGCTGCGCGGCGCCGGCGAGCGCGCGTTCTGCGCCGGGATGGACCTGGCCTGGTCGGAGAAGCTGACGAAGCGCGAACGGATCGAGCAGGGCCGGCTCGGCGAGAAGACGTTCGCGATGATGGAGCGGCTGTCGGTCCCGGTGATCGCGGCCGTGCACGGGTACGCGGTCGGCGGCGGCCTGGAGCTGGCGCTCGCCGCCGACTTCATCATCGCCTCCGACAACGCGAAGATGGGCCTCGTCGAGATCACCCTGTCGGCGCGTCCGCCGTACCGTCCGAAGATGACCGAGGACGGCGACCCGGACCAGCCCGAGTTCGGCGGGTCCGCGCCCGGCTGGGGCGGCGTGAAGCGGCTGCCGGAGCGGATCGGCAAGGCCCGCGCCAAGGAGCTGCTGTTCACGGGCGCGCGGATCGGCGCCGACCGCGCGCTGCAGCTGGGGCTCGTCAACGACGTGTATCCGGCGGACGAGTTCGACAAGCGGATCGGCGAGCTGGCCGAGCGCATCGCCGCGATGAACCGCTACAACCTGCGTCTCGTCAAGGAACTCGTCACCTACGGCTACGACTGGATCGAGCCGCACCCGAGCTAGAGCCGGCTGGGCTGGCTGGGCTGGGGCTGGACTAGGGCTGGAGCTAGGAGGACTTGTGCAGATCTATCGGATCGATCATGTCGCGCAGGTGACCCCCGACCTCGACGCGCAGGTCGCGTTGCTGGAGGGGCTGTTCGGGTTCCGGCGCGTCCGGAGCTGGGACAACCCGGGGGAGGGCGCGCGCGGCGCCCGGCTGGAGATCCCCGGCAGCCGGGGGCAGGCGTGGGAGGTCGTCTCGCCGTCCGCTTCCGGGGACGGCTCGTCACTGCAGACGTGGCTGGACGAGCATGGCGGGCGTCCCGGGCTGCACCATGTGGGCGCCGAGGTGCCCGACTTGGAGGCCGTCCAGGCGGAGCTCGAGGTGCGCGGCATCAAGGCGACCGACGGGGCGCGCGGACGCTGGCTGGAGGCGTCGCTGAGCCCGCCCTCGCACGGGCCGGGCGTCCTGTGGCGGCTTCGCGGGCCGGGCGGCCTGGACATGTGCGGCGATTCGCCCGCCGCCACGGTGGAGCCGGGACCCGCCGGAACGGGCCTGGCCGAGGGGCCGTCGCTCGGGATCGTGGCGCTGGACCACATCTGCCAGGCGTTCCCCGACCGGGACGAGCTCGCCCGCTGGTACCACGACCTGGCGGGCTTCGTGCAGGTGTGGCGGACGGCCGACGACGAGCATCCCGACATGGCCGACCTCGTGCTGAACATCCCCGGGTCGGCGATCTGCTGGGAAGTGATCATGCCGCGCGGCGAGGACTCGTTCATCGAGCGCTTCCTCGGCAAGGGCGGGCCCGGCGCGCACCACGTCACGTTCGAGGTCGCCGACTGGGACGCGGCGATGGCCGCCTGCGAGCACCACGACACGCCGACCTTCGATGACGAGGAGGGCGTCACGGACGGCGCAGCCTGGAAGCACACGTTCATCCATCCGAAGAAGACCGGCGGCGTCCTGGTCCAGCTGTTCTGGGAGGAACGTCCCGGCGTGTGGGTCCGCTCCGACAAGGTGCCGCCGCGATGGACCTGAGCCTGACCGAGGACCAGGAACTGATCGCCTCCACGGCCCGGGAGGTCCTGGCGTCCCGGACGGCGTCGGCAGGGGCGCGGGCACTGGACGGCGACCCGGCCGGCTACTCCGCCGCGCTGTGGAAGGAGATGGTCGAACTCGGCTGGACCGGGCTCGCCTTCCCCGAGGAGTACGGCGGCGTCGGCGGCGACTTCCTGGACGTGTGCCTGCTGTTCGAGCAGCTCGGATACGCCCAGGTCCCGAGCCCCCTGCTGGCGTCGGTGGCGAGCTGCGGCATGCCGGTCGCGCGGTTCGGGACGCCGGACCAGAAGGCGCGCTGGCTCGACGCGATCGCGAACGGGCAGGTCGTGACGGCCGCGCCGCTTCCCTGGGATCGTCCCGATGAGGGGCCGACGGCTACGCGCGAGGGAGAGGCCTTCGTTCTCAACGGGACGGCGACGTTCGTGCCGTACGCGGCCTCCGCCGAGAACATCCTGGTGGTGACCCGGCTCGACGGTGCGCCTGAGCCTGCGCCTGAGCCGCGCGCGTTCTGGGTGGACGCCTCGGACGTCACGCTGCATCCGCTCGGCACGATCGGCGCCGATCGTCCGTGCCATGTGGAGTTGGACGGCGTCCGGGCACTGGACACCCTCGGGCCTGATGCCGCCGCCGCGATCTCCCTGTTCGGGGCTGCCGCGACCTGCGCCGAGATGGTGGGTGCCGCGCAGCATGTCCTGGACATGACCGTCCAGTACGCGACCGAGCGCGAGCAGTTCGGCCGTGCGATCGGGTCGTTCCAGGCCGTCCAGCACCATTGCGCGAACATGGCCATCGACGTGCTCGGCTCCCGCTTCATCGCCTACGAGGCCATCTGGCTCCTGTCGGCGGACCGGGAGGCGGTGCAGGAAGTGGCGATGGCCAAGGCGTGGGTGAGTGAGGCGTACGAACGGGTGTGCGCGCTGGGCCATCAGGTACACGGCGCCATCGGCTTCACTCACGAACACGACCTGCGCCTGTTCTCCGAACACGCGACTTCGGCGTCTCTCTCGTTCGGCGACGCCGATCTGCACTACGACAACCTGGCCAACGACCTGAACCTGCACTAGACCGGCGAGCGGCGCCCGGCCGGGACGAAATCCGGCCGGGCGTCCGCCTGTCTCACGAAGATCGTCAAGCCGTTCGAGTCGATATGATCGCCTGCCCAGGGACGCAGGAGGAGGGGGCCGTGCCCGAGCGGACGGACTTGCTGCCCACGGATCCGGACTCGGTCGGCCCGTACCGCCTCCGGCATCGGCTGGGCACCGGCGGACAGGGCACGGTCTACATCGGCGTCTCCGACGGCGGCAAGGTTGACGGCACTGGCGATGACAGTGGTGTCGGCGGTGTCGGCGGTCCCGGCGACGACAGCGGGGGCGACGGCGTTGGTGTCGACGGCACCGGTGTCCCCGTGGCGGTCAAGGTGCTGCATCCGCACCTTGTCGGCAATGAGGTGGCGCGGACGCGGTTCGTCCGCGAGATGCAGATCGCCGAGCGGGTCGCGCCGTTCTGCACCGCGCAGGTGCTCGACAGCGGTGTCGCGGACGGCCACGTCTACATCGTCAGTGAGTTCGTGGACGGTCCGTCGCTCCAGGAGTCCGTGCGCGAGACGGGACCGCGCGGTGGGGCGGCGCTGGAACGGCTCGCGGTCAACACCGTGACGGCGCTCGCCGCGATTCATCGTGCCGAGGTGGTCCATCGCGACTTCAAGCCGGGCAACGTCCTGCTCGGTCCGGACGGGCCGGTCGTCATCGACTTCGGCATCGCCCGCGCCCTGGACCTCAACCAGTCGATCATCACCAGCCAGGCCGTCGGCACTCCCGGCTACATGGCGCCCGAGCAGATCGCGGAGGACGAGACCGGCCCCGCGGCCGACATGTTCGCCTGGGGCGCGACCATGGTGTTCGCCGCCACCGGCGAGCGCGCGTTCCGCGGCAACTCGATCCCGGCGGTGATGCAGTCGATCCTGCGAGGGGAACCGAAGTTGGACGGGCTGCAGGGCCCGCTGCGCGCGATCGTCCGCGAATGCTTGGCCAAGGACCCGTCCCGGCGCCCCACCGCCGCCGAAGTCGGCGACCGCCTGCGCGCCCTTCCGGCCCCGGCCTGGGAGACCAAAGGCTCCGCCCCGACCAGGTCCGACGAACCGGCAGACCCGGGGCCGGAATCGGACGCTGTTCCGGGTTCCTCTCCGGATACGGTCGCCGGGCGTGGAGGGCGTGGCGGGCGTCGACGCTCGCTCCTGATCGGCATCGGCATTGGTGTTGCTGCGTTAGTCGTGGCCTTGGCGGGCGGCGCCTACATTGTGCTCCCGTCCGACGAAGGGGGCGGGACGTCCGAGGTGGCCGAAACACCGGAGGCCGCGTTGTCCTCCATCGCTCCTGGTGGTCCCGCTGGTAACGGGCCCTCGGCGAGCCCGAGTGACTCTGGGAGTGGTGAGCGCACCTCGGCGCCTTCGAAGCCGACGTCCGGCGATCCTGGACGGCCCGGTGCGCCGGCGACCGGCGAGGCGCCGGGCGACTCGGGTTCTCGGGCACCTCGACCGTCCCGGCCGTCCGGCGGTGGTGGCGGTGGTGGCGGCGGGCAGGAGGAAACGCCCGCCGCTCCGAAGACACTGGGAACCATCGCGGCGAGAGACGCCAGCGGCTACTGCAGGTCGCACGGATACGCCGGCTCGGTGAATCAGTACAACGGCAGCTATTCGTGCTACGGCGCACCTGGCAGGGAAACGGTCACCACGACCCAGATCTGTCGCTGGAAGTACCCGAACAGTTCCAACGTCAAGGCCGACGGGACCACCTGCAAGTCTTACTGATCTGGCCTCGTCCTCCGTTTGGTGCCTCTGGCGTACTTGCTCAGGGCGTGTGCGGGGCTGGGGTCTCTTTTTTTATCGGTTTTAGTGTGGTTGCTGTAGGTGGACGGCTGAGGTGGCCTTCCGAAGGTGGGCTCACTCCTTTAGGCGGGTTTCCGGTTGCTGGCACGTTGGTTGCGGTGTCGGTTTGGGTTAGGTGTTTATCTGCGGGTTTGGTGCGGAGTGCTGTCGGTGCCGCGCTTCGCGCGGAAAAGCGGTCGGCTACGGCCGTTGGATGGCCGGTGGCCGTAAGGGACGTCCTTTCTGGTGGTGGGCGGAAAATAATCGGTGACAGTAATGTGGCGTGTCCGGATTGTCTGGTGGGGGTGGCGGGGTGTCGCGCTATAATTGGGACAGGAATTCTGGTTGGGAGGTGAACCCTCGTGTCTGTGTCCGTCCAGGTCGCTGAAATTGTTCGCGGCCAGCGTGAATGGGAAGACCGGGAGTGGTTCCCGCCCGGCCCGCAATTGGCCGTCTGTCTTTCGGGCGGGAAAGAGCGTCTGGCCGATCTGACCGACGGGGAGCTTCTCCAGGTCGCGTCCGCCGCGCGCAGGCAGACTTCCTGGGCGCAGGCCCGGGAGTTGGCCGCCATTGCCGAACTGTCGCGGCGTCGCACCGATGCCGAGGACGGCGGTGACCCCGACTACCGCATCCTCTCGGCGCGCGAGTCGGTGACCGAAGAGGTCGCCGCCGCGCTGACCGTCACCGGCAACACCGCCGCCACCCTGGTGCACCTGGCCGAACAGCTGACCGGCCCGCTCGCCCGGACCGGCGAAGCACTGGGAGTCGGCCGCATCGACATGGCCAAGGCTCGGGTCATCTGCGACGTCACCGACCGGCTGCCCGAGGAGGCGGCCGGACGGGTGGAGGACGCAGCACTGGAGAAGGCCCCGGAGCAGACAACCGGGCAGTTGCGCCGCCGCATCAAGCGGATCGCGCAGCGCCTCGCCCCCGAAGCCCTCGAAGAACGCAGGCAGGAAGCCCTCCGGCGGCGGCGCCTGGAACTCTGGGACACCCCAGCCGGGACCGCCGACCTGTCGCTGTGCGACCTGGTCACCGAGGACGCCCACGCCATCTTCAACAAGATCACCGCTGCCGCGCACGGCCTGAAGGCGGACGGTGATTCCCGCCCCCTGGCTCAGATCCGCGCCGACCTGGCCACCCTTCTCCTCCAGGGCACAGAACTCCCGGCCGCCGTCCGTACTCTGCTCGACCAACCGGCCTCCCCCGGTTCGGGCGCTGTCGGTGTCGTCCGGTGTCCGGGTGCCGTGGAGTCTGGCGACCTTGCGCCCGCGGCTGAGGACGCCGTTGTTCCGGTCCTTATGGACATGGTGGAGCAGCGGCTCGCCCACGTCCGGGATCGTGTCTCCCCGCGCGTACTCCCCGCCGCGATCGCACGGGCGGCGCAGCGCATCCACGACCAACTCGCCGGCGCGCGGGTCGCGGACTGCCAAGGTGACGACGAGACCCACGGCCGCCCCGGCTACCGGCCGCCCGACACTCTGCGCCGCGCAGTCATCGCCCGGCACGCCACCTGCGTGTTCCCCAGCTGCAACCGGGACGCGCGCAACTGCGACCTCGACCACACCGTCCCGTGGCGCCCCGGCACCACCTGCCGCTGCAACCTCGCCCCGCTCTGCCGACGGCATCACCGGCTGAAGCAGCGCGCCGACTGGAGACTCCTCCAGATCTGGGCCGGGCTGCTGATCTGGGTCACCCCGTCCGGCGCCTGGTACATCGTCCGCCCCGACCGCCAGTAGACGCGAGGGTGTGGGGGCGGCATAGGTTTGCCCGATGGACGTGGTCGTCGCTGTTGTCGCGACGCTTGTGGTGACGTGGGTTCCCGCGTTGCTGTGGTGGCGCAGGCAGGGGCGGGGCGGTGATCTCGGAGGGCCCGCGCGGCGGGCGACGTTCGAGATGTTGCACACCGCGTCGCGGGCCGCGCCCGCGTTCCGGGCCGGGCTGACCGAGCAGGGGGCGCAGAAGGCGGCGCGGCATCTGCGGGCGCTGCTCGACTGTCGAGCGCTCGCCATCACCGATGGGGAGCGGCTGCTGGCCTGGGACGGGGAGCACGACCACCACGCGGATGAGGGGCTCTCGCACGCCGAGGTCACGCTGGGGAACGGGCGCACACAGGTTCACGATGTGGCCTGCGACCGGATCGACTGCCCCATCCGGCGGGTCGTGGTCGTTCCGCTCGCCACTGACGACCGGGTGGTCGGGGCGCTGGCGGCGTACGGGGAGGACGTCCCCGCCGGGCTCATCCGGGCCGCCGAGGAGATCGCGCAGTGGGTCGACGCCCAGTTGGAGCTCGCCGAGCTGGACCATTCGCGGGCGCTGCTGATGGAGGCGGAGATGCGTGCGCTGCGGGCGCAGATCTCGCCGCACTTCATCTACAACTCGCTGACCACCATCGCCTCGTTCGTGCGGTCGGATCCCGAGCGGGCGCGGGAGCTGCTGCTGGAGTTCGCCGGGTTCACGCGGTACTCGTTCCGGCGGCACGGTGACTTCACGACGCTCGCCGAGGAGCTGCGGTCCATCGATCGGTACCTGCTGCTGCAGCGGGCCCGGTTCGGGGAGGAGTTGCGGGTGACGTTGCGGATCGCGCCCGAGGTGCTGCCGGTGGCGGTTCCGTTCCTGTGCCTGCAGCCGCTGGTGGAGAACGCCGTGCGGCACGGGCTCCAGGACCGGTCGGAGCCGGGGCTCATCACGATCGTGGCCGAGGACGCCGGGTCGGATTGCGTCATCAGCGTCGAGGACGACGGGATCGGCATGGACCCGGACGAGGTCCGGCGGCTGCTGGCGGGGGAGCGGCGGACGCCGTCCGACGAGGCCGGGATCGGGCTCGCGAACGTCGACGAACGGCTCCGGCAGGTGTACGGGGACGAGTACGGGCTCGCCGTCGAAACCGGTCCGGGAGCCGGGACGAAGGTCATCGTGCGCGTTCCGAAGTACCGGCCCGGAGTGACGGCCTCTTGACTTGTCCCTGCTCGGTTGACTGAAATGTGGCGGACGGGACGGGGAAAGGACGATGCGGTGGGCCTGCGTGTCCTCGCGGTGGACGACGAGGCGCCCGCACTGGACGACCTCGCCCACCTGCTGCGCGCCGATCCGCGGATCGGCGAGATCCACACGGCCCGGGACGGTGCGGCGGCGCTGCGCAAGCTCGACCGGGCCCTCGCGGACGGACGTCCCGTCGCCGCCGTCTTCCTCGACATCCGGATGCCCGGCCTGGACGGCACCGTGCTCGGCCGGGTGCTCGCCCAGTTCGCCCGCGCGCCGCAGATCGTCTTCGTCACCGCCTACGAGGGGCATGCCGTCGACGCGTTCGAGATCAAGGCGACCGACTACATCCTGAAACCGGTGCGGCCGGAGCGGCTCAGCCTCGCGATCACGCGGGTGACGGAGGCGGCGGAAGAGGCCGGGTGGGCGGACGCCGGCGCGAGCGCCGCTCCCGCGGAGCCGGAGCCCATGCCCGTCGAGCTGGGCGGAGTGACCCGGTTCGTCACGCCGGCCGAGGTGCTCTACGTGGAGGCGCAGGGCGACTACGCGCGGCTGCACACCTCCGGCGGCAGCCATCTCGTGCGCATCCCGCTGAACGCGCTGAGCGAGCGGTGGAGCGGCGCCGGGTTCGTCCGGGTCCACCGGAGCCACCTGGTCGCGCTGTCGGCGATCAAGGAGCTGCGGCTCGACTCGGGGCGCTGCACGATCGTCGTCGGCGGCGCCGAGCTGCCGGTGGCGCGGCGGCACGTCCGGGAGCTGCGCGACCTGCTGGTGCGGCGGGCGAGGCGAGCGCCCTGAGCACCGGGGAGCGGCCGCGGGACATCGCGCCCGGCCGGACGCTGGTGACCGGGCCGCGGACCCGGACGGTCCGGCGGCCCCGCTACCCGGTGACCCGCGAGATCGACGAGCAGACCGGGCTCGGCGAGGCGTACATGCGGTCGCTGCTGCGCACCCAGCTGCGGCTCGCCGTCCGGCTGTGCCTGGTGCTGGCCGTCGTGGTGCTCGGGCTGCCGCTGCTGTTCGCGATGGTCCCCGAGGTGCGCGAGCAGGAGGTCCTCGGGCTGCCGCTCCCCTGGGTGGTGCTCGGCGCGCTGATCTACCCGTGGTTCGTGGTGTGCGGGTGGTGGTACGTCCGGATGGCCGAACGCAACGAGGACGACTTCGCCGACCTCGTCGAGCGGGCCGAGGACCGGAAGTGAGCGCCGCCTACGGGCTGGCGGGGGTTCTGCTGGTCGTCGTCGCGACCGTCCTCATCGGTGTGCTCGGGGTGCGGATCTCGCGGACGACGTCCGACTTCTATGTGGCGTCCCGGACGGTCACGCCGCTCCGGAACGCGTCCGCGATCGGTGGCGAGTACCTGTCGGCGGCTTCTTTCCTGGGTATCGCCGGGCTGATCCTGGCCTACGGCGCCGACATGCTGTGGCTTCCGGTCGGCTGGACAGGCGGGTACCTCGTCCTGCTTGTGCTGGTCTCGGCTCCGTTGCGGCGGTCCGGGGCCTACACGCTGCCCGACTTCGCCGAGGCGCGGCTCGAGTCGATGGCGGTGCGGCGCGTCGCGAGCGTTCTCGTGGTTCTGATCAGCTGGCTCTACCTGCTGCCCCAGTTCCAGAGCGCCGGGCTCGTGCTGCGGACCGTCACGGGCGCCCCGGTGTGGACGGGCGGCGTCCTGATCGCGGTCGTCGTCGCCGTGAACGTGCTGGGCGGCGGCATGCGCAGCGTCACGCTGGTGCAGGCGTTCCAGTACTGGATGAAGCTGACCGCGCTGGCCGTCCCGCTGGTCTTCCTGCTGCTGGCGTGGCGGGGCGACGGCGCGCCCGGCCTGTCGTCGGACGTCCCGCCGCGGTTCGGCGACCGGACGACGGTCTCGGTCGGCGTCGCCGTCACGGTGAACGTCACCACGCCCGTGCAGGTCACGGTGGACGGGAAGGTCGACGGGCGCGACTATCCGGGCGCTGCGGTGACGCTGAATCCCGGGCCGCACCGCATCGCCCAGGACACGTCTCTCACCTTCCCCGCCGGCGCGGACGTGCCGCACGTCAGCGGGCGTCCCGTCACCACCGACCGGGAATGGGCGCTGCCCCTCGGCGGGCGCGAGCATTCGCTGTACGCCACGTACTCGCTGATCCTCGCGACGTTCCTCGGGACGATGGGGCTGCCGCACGTCCTCGTCCGCTTCTACACCAACCCCGACGGGCGGGCCGCGCGCCGCACGACCGTGATGGTGCTGTCGCTGCTCGGCGCGTTCTACCTGCTGCCCGCCCTGTACGGGGTGCTCGGACGCCTCTACACCCCCGAACTGCTGATGACCGGGCGGGCGGACGCCGTAGTCCTCACCCTGCCGGGGCGGCTGATCGGCGGGCTCGGCGGCGACCTCCTCGGCGCGCTGGTGACGGGCGGCGCGGTCGCGGCCTTCCTGTCGACGTCGTCCGGCATCACCGTGTCCGTCGCCGGGGTGCTCGCCCAGGACATCCTGCGCGGCGGGGTCCGCTCGTTCCGGGTCGCGACGCTGCTCGCGCTCATCGTGCCGCTGGCCCTGGCGATCGCGGCCCGCTCCCTCGCCGTCGCGGACGTGGTGGGGCTCGCGTTCGCCGTCGCCGCGTCCACGTTCTGCCCGCTGCTCGTCCTCGGCGTCTGGTGGCGGCGGCTCACCGTCCCGGGCGCGCTCGCGGGGCTGTGCGCGGGCGGCGCCCTGGCCGGTTCCGCCGTCGTCGTGACGATCGCGGCCGGGCCGCCGTCCGGGCTCGCCGGCGCCCTGCTCGCCCAGCCCGCCGCCTGGACGGTCCCGATCGCGTTCGCCGTCATGATCATCGTGTCGCTGTGCACGCAGCGCCGGGTGCCGCCGGGCGTCGCCCGCATGATGGTGCGCCTGCACACTCCGGAGTCGCTCAACGTCGATCGCGGTACCTGGCGGCCCCGCAGGGTCTGACCGTTCATCGCGTCAAACTGACCGTTCGGCGACGGGCCCGGCACCCCGGCGACGATGGACGGCACCTGACCGCAGCCCGGCCGCCGACCCCTCGTCCCCTCCGAGCTGGCTCTTTACGGTGGCGCGTGATTGGCGTCACAGAAGAGGAGGGCGGTCGTGTCCGTCGACAAGAACGCCACCGGCACCGTCTATGAACGGTTCCAGGGCACCGAGGAGTTCCAGGAACTCCGACGCAGATTCCGCCGATTCGCATTCCCCATGACCGCCGCGTTCCTCAGCTGGTACCTGCTCTACGTCGTCATGTCCGGGTGGGCGCGCGACTTCATGGGCACCGAGCTGTTCGGCTCCATCAACATCGCCCTGGTCTTCGGGCTGCTGCAGTTCGTGTCCACGTTCGGCATCGCGTACTGGTACTCGCGGTTCGCCGAGCGCCGTCTCGACCCGCTCGCCGACAAGGTGCGCGGCGAGATCGAGGCCGAGGAGACGCAGGTCGCCGAGACCGCGGAGGAGGCCCGATGAGCAACGAGACCCTCTCCATCATCCTGTTCGTCGTGTTCGTGGGCGCGACGCTCGGGATCACCGTGTGGGCGAGCCGCAACACCAAGAGCGCCACCGACTTCTACGCCGGCGGACGCTCCTTCACCGGCGCGCAGAACGGCCTGGCGATCGGCGGCGACTACATGTCCGCCGCGTCGTTCCTCGGCATCGCCGGGCTCATCGCCCTGTACGGCTACGACGGCTTCCTGTACTCGATCGGGTTCCTCGTCGCCTGGCTCGTCGCGCTGCTGCTGGTCGCGGAGCTGCTGCGCAACTCCGGCCGGTTCACGATGGCGGACGTGCTGGCGTTCCGGATGAGCCCGCGCCCGGTGCGGACCGCCGCCGGCGTCTCCACCATCGTCGTGTCGATCTTCTACCTGCTGGCGCAGATGGTCGGCGCGGGCGCGCTCGTGTCGCTGCTGTTCGGTTTCACCAGCGACTTCGCCAAGGGCGCCACGATCGCGCTGGTCGGCGTCCTGATGATCATCTACGTGGTGTTCGGCGGGATGAAGGGCACCACCTGGGTGCAGATCGTCAAGGCCGTCCTGCTGATGACCGGCGCGGCCCTGATCACCGTGCTGGTGCTCGGCAAGTTCGGCTTCAACCTGTCCTCGCTGCTGAAGGACGCCGCCGACGAGAGCGGCAAGGGCGGCGCCTTCCTGGAGCCCGGCCTCCGCTACGCCACCGAGGACTCCGGCCTCACCGGCAAGCTCGACCTGATCAGCCTCGGCCTCGCGCTCGTCCTCGGCACCGCCGGGCTGCCGCACGTCCTGATCCGCTTCTACACCGTCCCGACCTCCCGCGATGCCCGCAAGTCGGTCATGTGGGGGATCGGCCTCATCGGGGTGTTCTACCTGTTCACCCTCGTCCTCGGCTTCGGTGCCGCCGCGCTCGTCGGCTCCAAGGAGATCTCCGCGGTCAACGCGGCGGGCAACACCGCGGCGCCGCAGCTCGCCGAACGCATCGGTGAGATCGTCTTCGGCTCCGCCGGCGGCACGATCCTGCTCGCGGTCATCGCCGCGGTCGCGTTCGCGACGATCCTCGCGGTCGTGTCCGGGCTGACCCTCGCCTCGTCCTCGTCCTTCTCCCACGACCTGTACGCGCACGTGTTCCGC
Organism: Spirillospora sp. NPDC047418; assembly: GCF_040643275.1. Taxonomy (NCBI): domain Bacteria; kingdom Bacillati; phylum Actinomycetota; class Actinomycetes; order Streptosporangiales; family Thermomonosporaceae; genus Spirillospora; species Spirillospora sp. NPDC047418. The sequence goes on along the minus strand of NZ_JBEYTW010000023.1, from coordinate 31,754 downwards.
AAGGGCAAGGCCACCGAGCGGGACGAGGTCCGGGTCGCCCGCATCGCCGCCTTCGTGATCGGCGCCGTGTCGATCGTGCTCGGCATCTACGCGCAGCGCCTGAACGTCGCGTTCCTCGTCGCCCTCGCGTTCGCGGTCGCCGCGTCCGGGAACCTGCCCGCGATCCTCTACAGCCTGTTCTGGAAGCGGTTCAACACCGCCGGCGCCACCTCCGCCATCTACGGCGGCCTCGGCGCGGCGATCTTCCTGGTGGCGTTCTCCCCGGTCGTGTCCGGCTCGGAGAAGGCGCTGTTCACCGACCACGACTGGGCGTGGTTCCCGCTCAGCAACCCCGGCATCGTCTCCATCCCGATCGGCTTCCTGTGCGGCTTCCTCGGGACCGTCCTCAGCAAGGAGTTCAACAAGGAGAAGTACGCCGAGATCGAGGTCCGCTCCCTCACCGGCGCGGGCGCCGAGAAGGCGGCCGAGCACTAGGACCGCGGGGGGCGAACGTCCCCGCCGCCCCCCGCCCCGACCCGCCGCGCGGGCGACCGTCGCCCGGTCCCGCGCGGCCCGCGGCCCCGTCCCGAATCACGACCCCCGGGACGGGGCCGCTCCATGCCCGCTCCGTGCCCGCGCTCCGTGCCCGCGCTCCGTCGCCCGCCTAGGGGAGTCTTTTCGAAGGGCGGGCCGGGGTTTGGCCGGCGTGCTGTGCGCAAGATCTAGCGTGGCAGTGCAGGCACGGTGTGGTGCGGGGGACGGAGGCGCGGATGTCGTACGGGCGGTCCACCAGGCGCGGCCTGGTGCTCATCGGCGGCGGCACCGTACTGGCGCTCGGGGTCGTCCTGCTGGTCCTGCCCGGTCCGGGGCTGCTGCTGGTGCTGGCGGGGCTGCTGATCCTCGCGCGGGAGTTCCCGGCCGTGGACCGGTACGTCGAACCGGTCCGCGAGCGGGCGATCCAGGCGGCGGAGGAGAGCGTGACGTCCTGGTGGCGGCTGACCGGGTCGATCCTGACGGGGCTCGCGCTGATCGGGGCCGGGGTCGCCTGGGGGATCGTGGACGAACTGCCGTTCTCCGGGTGGAGCACGGGGTCGGGGCTGATCCTTTCCGGGTTCATCCTCTTCGGGCTCCTCTACTGGAGCCATCTCCGCGTCAAAGGGCACCGCTGAGGGGCGGCGGCACACGGAATGGGCGCCGGATAGATCAACGAACGTCCTGACGATCGACTGACTTGGCTAGAATCCGTCCGTTAGGCGAGGCTTCCGCCATGATGTGCGCATGTGATCGCGCTCCGTACGCGAGGAAGCCCCACTCTCACATCGTGCTGGCCTAAGGAGTCCGTGCATGCCCGTGGAATCGGAGGGGCCCATCCCCGCGGCGAGGCCCGTGATCGGTGACGCCGAGATCGAGGCGGCCGTGCGGGTGCTGCGCAGCGGGCGGGTCGTCCAGGGGCCCGAGGTCGCGGCGTTCGAAGAGGAGTTCGCCGAGGTCGTGGCCGGACGGCACTGCGTCGCGGTCAACTCGGGGACGTCCGCGCTGCAGCTCAGCCTGATGGCGCTCGGGATCGGCCCCGGGGACGAGGTGATCGTGCCCTCGTTCACGTTCGCCGCGAGCGCCAACGCCGTGCGGCTGGTGGGCGCCGACCCCGTGTTCGCCGACATCGAACCGGGGTCGTTCTGTCTCGACCCCGGCGCCGTCGCGGCGGCGATCGGCCCCCGCACCGCGGCGATCATGCCGGTGCACCTGTACGGGCACCCGGCGGCGATGGACCGGATCGGGCCGCTCGCCGAGCAGCACGGCCTGGCCGTCGTCGAGGACGCCTGCCAGGCGCACGGCGCCGCCCTCGGCGGAACCCCGGCGGGCGCGATGGGCACCGTCGGCTGCTTCAGCTTCTACCCGACCAAGAACATGCACGCCCTCGAAGGCGGCATGGTCACCACCGCCGACGCCGAGACGGCGCGGACGCTGCGGCTGCTGCGCAACCAGGGCATGGAGCAGCGCTACGCCAACGAGATCGTCGGGGCCAACATGCGGCTCACCGACGTCGCCGCCGCCATCGGCCGCGAGCAGCTCAAGCAGCTCGGCGGCTGGACCGAGCAGCGCCGCGCCAACGCCGACTTCCTCAACGCGAAGATCACCGAGGCGGTGACGCCGTCGGTCGCGGACGGCGCCCGGCACGTCTACCACCAGTACACCGTCCGGGTTCAGGAGCGCGACGCCGTCCAGAGGCACCTGGACGAGCGCGAGGTCGGCAACGCCGTCTACTACCCGACGCCCGTCCACCGGCTGCGGCCGTACCTGAAGGACGACCGGCCGGATCCGCGCTGGGACCTGCCCGAGACGGAGCGGGCCGCGGCCGAGGTGCTGTCGCTGCCGGTGCACCCGTCGCTCACCGGCGAGGAGCTGGCGCGGGTCGCCGACGCGGTGAACGGGGCCGTGAACACCGCCATGAACACCGCCGTGAACGGGGCCGCGTCGTGAGCGGGCCGCTGCGCGCGGGCCTGGTCGGGCTCGGCGTGATGGGACGCAACCACGCGCGCGTCCTGTCCGGCCTGGACGGCGTCGACCTCGTCGGCGTGGTCGACCCGGCGGGACGTCCGGGCGGCGCCCCGCACGGGGTGCCGCTGCTGGAGTCGCTCGACGCCCTGCTGGAGCTCGGCGTCGACTACGCGGTCGTCGCCTGCCCGACGGCGCTGCACGAGGAGGTCGGGCTCGCCCTCGCCGAGGCCGGGGTCGGCGCGCTGATCGAGAAGCCGCTCGCCGAGTCGGTGGAGGCCGCCAAGCGGCTGGTGAAGGCGTTCGAGTCGCGCGACCTGGTCGCCGGCGTCGGCCACATCGAGCGCTACAACCCGGCGCTGCAGAGCATGCGGACCCGGCTGGAGGCGGGCGAGCTGGGCGAGGTGTTCCAGGTCGTCACCCGCCGCCAGGGGCCGTTCCCGCACCGGATCGCCGACGTCGGGGTCGTCAAGGACCTCGCCACCCACGACATCGACCTGACCGCGTGGGTGACCGGCCAGGACTACGTGTCGATCTCCGCGCACACCATGGCGCGCAGCGGCCGCCCGCACGAGGACATGGTCGCGGCGGTCGGCCGCCTCAGCGACGGCTCCATGGTCAACCACCTGGTGAACTGGCTGAGCCCGCTGAAGGAGCGCACCACGGTCGTCACCGGCGACCGCGGCTGCTTCGTCGCCGACACGCTCACCGCCGACCTGACGTTCTACGCCAACGGCGAGGTGAGCACCGAGTGGGAGGCGCTGCGGGCGTTCCGCGGCGTGTCCGAGGGCGACATGATCCGGTACGCGATCCCGAAGCGGGAGCCGCTGCTGACCGAGCACGAGCGGTTCCGCGACGCGGTCCTCGCGGGCCCCGGCGGCGCCGCCGACATCGTGACGCTGCGGCAGGGCCTGCGGACGGTCGAGGTCTCGGCCGCCGTGCTGGAGTCCGCCAAGCTCGGCGCGACCGTCTCGCTGCGGGCCTCGGAGGTGGCAGGTGCCGTCTAAGGCCGCGGCCCCCGACGTCACGGTCGTCGTCGCGGTCTACAACACGATGCCGTACCTGACCACCTGCCTGGAGTCGCTGGTCGGGCAGAGCATCGGCGCCGACCGCATGGAGGTCGTCGCGGTCGACGACGGCTCCACCGACGGCAGCGGGGCCGAACTCCACCGGTTCGCCGCCGAGCACCCGGACGTTGTCACCGTGCTGCGGCAGCCGAACTCCGGCGGCCCGGCCGCCCCGAGCAACCGGGCCCTGGACGTCGCGTCCGGCCGCTACGTCTACTTCGTCGGCGCCGACGACCACCTCGGCCCCGAGGCGCTGGAGCGCATGGTCGCCGCCGCCGACGAGTGGGGCTCGGACGTCCTCGTCGGCAAGATGGAGGGCGTCAACGGGCGCGCCGTGCGGCGGCCCGAACTGTTCGCCGAGAACCGTCCCGAGATCGACCTGTACGACTCGGTCCTCCCGTGGGTGCTGTCGAACTGCAAGCTGTTCCGCCGCGACCTGGTCGAGCGGCACAAGCTGCGCTTCCCCGAGAACATGCGGATCGGCAGCGACCAGCCGTTCACCCTCGAAGCGTGCGTCCGCGCCTCGCGCATCTCCGTCCTCGCCGACTACACCTGCTACTACGCGGTGCTCCGCGAGGACGGCGGCAACATCACGCAGGGCGCCGTGGACGTCTACACGCGGCTCGAATGCGCGGAGAGCCTCTTCGGAGTCGTCACCGGCCTCCTCGAACCCGGCCCGAAGCGGGACGCGATCCTGACGCGCCACACCCGCTGGGAGTTGACGATGCCGACGCGGGAGGGGTTCCTCGAACTCGACCGCGACGCCCAGCAGGACGTCTGCGACCGCGTCGGGAGGCTCGTCGGGGAGTACGTGACCGACGACGTCCTCCACACGCTGCCGATCGTCCGCCGGGCCCGGCTGCGGCTGGCCCAGCACGGCCGGGTCGACCTGCTGCGCGAGGCGATCCGGGCGGCGGTGGAGGAGCGCCCCTACCTGATCGCCGTGAAGAACGGCCGCACCTACCTGGCCTACCAGGGCTTCGAAGACCCCGACCTCGACCTGCCGGACGAGCTGTTCGAGATCACCAAGGGGATGCGCAAGCGGCTGTCCCAGGAGGTCCGGACGGTCGGCGCCCGCCGCGACCGCGACACCGTCGAGGTCACCGTCCGGACGCCGTTCACCGGCCCGGACGCCGCGGACCCGGCGGTCGTCCGGCTCGCGCTCGCCCCCCGCACCGGCAAGGGCGCCGGCAAGGAGCGCGTCCACCTGGACGAGGCGGTCGTCACCCGCGAGGCCCGCGAGGACGGCCTGCACCTGACCGCGCGGATCCCCGTGGCGCTGCTCACCGGCCCGGCCCGGACGCGGCACGACCTCCGGCTGATCTTCACCGCGTCCGGCGAGACGCACGACGTCGCCGTCCCGGCCGCGGACCTGCCGGCGCCGGGCGGCGACCTGGTCTGGCACCGCGCCAGGCCGCACCGGCTGTCGGTCACCGGCGACGACCGGTACGGCACGGTCATCGAAACGCGCCCGGTCCACCCGGCCCGCGCGGCCGCCCGGCGGATCAAGCGCGCGGCGTCCCTTGGAGGTAAGTAGCACATGCGGATCTGCGTGGTCGCGCTCGGCAAGATCGGTCTCCCGCTGGCGGTGCAGTTCGCCCGCAAGGGCCACCGGGTGATCGGCGCCGACGTGAACGAGCGGGTCGTCGCCGACGTGAACGCCGGCCGCGAGCCCTTCCCGGGCGAGACGGACCTGGGCCGGTACCTCGCTGAGACGGTCGCGGACGGGCGGCTGACGGCCACGACCGACACCGCGGCGGCGGTCGCCGAGTCGGAGGCGGTCGTCGTGGTCGTCCCGCTGTTCGTGGACGAGGCCGGCACCCCCGACTTCGGCTGGATGGACGCCGCCACCCGCGCCATTGCCGACGGCCTGCGCCCCGGAACGCTCGTCAGTTACGAGACGACGCTCCCCGTCGGCACCACCCGCACCCGCTGGGCGCCGATGCTGGCGGAGGGCTCCGGCCTCACCGCAGGCGACGGCTTCCACCTGGTGTTCAGCCCCGAGCGCGTGCTCACCGGACGGGTCTTCGCCGACCTGCGCCGCTACCCCAAGCTCGTCGGCGGCATCGACGACGCGTCCGCGCAGCACGGCGTCGAGTTCTACGAGCAGGTCCTCGACTTCGACGACCGCCCCGACCTCGACCGCCCCAACGGCGTCTGGGACCTCGGCTCGGCGGAGGCGTCCGAACTCGCCAAGCTCGCCGAGACGACCTACCGCGACGTCAACATCGGCCTCGCGAACCAGTTCGCCCGCTACGCCGACACGGCCGGGATCGACATCACCAAGGTCATCGAGGCGTGCAACACCCAGCCGTACAGCCACATCCACCGGCCGGGCATCGCCGTCGGCGGCCACTGCATCCCCATCTACCCGCGGATGTACCTGTGGAACGACCCGTCCGCGACGGTCGTCCGCGCCGCCCGCGAGGCCAACGCGGCCATGCCCGAGTACGCCGTCGGCCTCCTCGCCGACGCCTACGGCGACCTCAACGGCGCCCCGGTCCTGGTGCTCGGCGCGGCCTACCGGGGCGGCGTGAAGGAGACGGCGTTCTCCGGCGTCTTCCCCACCGTCGAGGCCCTGCGGAAGCGCGGAGCCGTCCCCTACGTGTCCGACCCGATGTACACGGCGGAGGAACTCCAGGCCCTCGACCTGCCCCCGCACCGCGGCGAGCCGGTGACGGCCGCCGTCATCCAGGCCGACCACACCGAGTACCGCGACCTCGGCGCGGCCGACCTGCCGGGCGTCAAGGCCCTCGTCGACGGCCGCCGCATCACCGACCCGTCCCGCTGGCCCGGCGTCCACCACACCGTCATCGGCGCCCCGACCCAGGCATGACATCCCCCTGAGAGGTGAAGGTGAGCATTGCCGACGACCGGGACGTGGCGATCGTCACCCCCTGGTATCCGATCCCCCAGAAGCCGTTCGCCGGGGCGTTCGTCCAGGCGATGGTCGAGGCCACCGCTCCCGGCTCCGGCGAGGTCACCGTCTACCACACCGACGCGTGGTCGGCGAAGATGAAGCCGGACGCCGTGGACGCCGCGGCCGCGGCGCACCGCAAGCTGCTGCCGCGGGCGCTGCACCGGGCGCCGACCGTCGCGGGCGCCGGGCTGCTGCGGGTCCCCGTGCTCGTCCCGTCCGGGACCAGCTACGCCGACCTCGCCGGGCACCACGCGTCGTGGCTGCGCGAGGCGCTGGGAGGTGAACCCATCCCGGCGCCGGTCGTGCACGGGCACGTGGGCCTGCGCGGCGGCTGGACGGCACTGGAGAACGCCCGCCCGGACGCGCGCGTGTTCGTCACCGAGCACGCGTCCTTCCTCGACCGGGTGCTCGAACAGCCCGACTCGCGGGACCGGTACGAAGAGGTACTGGAGCGCTGCACCGGCTTCTTCGCGGTGAGCGAGGTGGTCCGCGGCCTGCTCGCCGAGGCGTTCCCGGCGCTGGCCGGCAAGATCGAGCTGATCTCGAACCCGATCTCCTTCGACGAACCGCGGCCGCGGCCGGTCACCGAGCTGCGCCGCTGGCTGTACGTGGGCAACCTCATCGAGCACAAGGGCGTCCAGCTGCTGCTGGAGGCGTTCGCGAAGTGCCATGCCGAGGAACCCGGGCTGACCCTGACGCTGGTCGGCTCCGGCGCGCTGGAGGGCCAACTGGCGGACCGCGCGGCCGAACTCGGGATCGCGGACGCGGTGACGCTGACCGGGGCGCTCGCGCCGGACGAGGCGATGCGCCGGATGCGCGAGCACGACCTGCTCGTCCACCCGTCCCGGGGCGAGACCTTCGGGGTCGCGATCGTCGAGGCGGTCGCGGCGGGCCTGCCGGTGCTGGTGACCCGCTGCGGCGGCCCGCAGGTCACGCTGGCCGGGGTGGCGGACGCCGCAGGAGAGATGATCGACGTGGACGACGACCCGGAGACGATCGTCGCCGGATACCGCTCGCTGCGCGAGCGTTTCCCGGACGGTCTCGACCTGCCCGAGGCGCGCCGCGTCCTGGACGAGCGCTACGGACACCGGACGGTGGCCGACGCGCACTACCGCCACTGGTTCGGCGATGCCGGCGCGAACAGCGGAGAGGACGACGAGTGAACGTCCTGTTCCTGGCCCTCGGGGCCACCAGGAAGGGTGCCGTCTCCGCTGAGGCCCGGCAGGTGATGGCGGCGGGCGGCACCGCGACCGTGCTGATCGGCAAGCCGTCGGGGTGGCGCGCGCACCCGCTCCCGGACGGCGCCGAGATCATCGAGCTGAAGGCCGTCGAACGCGGCTACCGTCCCGGCTGGGTCCGGCTCTGGCTGTACCGGGTGCCGCGGCTGCTGCTGCGGATCTGCCTGCCCGGCCCGCTCGGCCGCCGGCGCGACCGGTTCGACAACGCCTACCGGCGCCGCATCGCCAACCCCCTGGACCGCCGGCTGGCCCGCCGCTACCGGCGCGACCCCGTCCGGGTCCGCCGCTCGGCCGTTGAACGCGACGTCCTGGGCGGCCGGTCCGTCGGCCTCGTCGTCGTCGGCGACGCGCAGTCGCTGGTGACGGCGGCCGAGCTGGCGGACGTCCTCACGTCCACCGGCGCACGGCTCGCCTACACCATCGACCACCACCTGCCCACGACCACGTCCACGACCTGACCACATCACGGCTGCTCACGCCGGAGGATGACGCCCATGCCGAACCGCCGCCCGCGTCTGCTCTACCTCGCGTTCTACTTCCCGCCCTCCAGGGCCAGCGGGGTGTACCGGGCGCGAGCCACCGCCAACCGGCTCGTCCAGCAGGGCTTCGACGTCACCGTCTTCGCGGCGCCGCTGCCGTTCCTGTACGACACCATCGGGTCGGTGGACGAGAAGCTCGGTGAGACGGTGGACCCGGGCATCACGGTGCTGCGGCCGAAGCTGAACCGGTATCCCTGGCAGACGGAACTCCGGGACTACAGCGGTTTCCGGGGCAGGTTCCCGCACCTGGCGCAGTCGATGTTCGAGTGGGGGCAGGAGCACCGTTTTCCGGAGCGGTACGCGTCCTGGGCGCGCGCCTGCCTCCGCAAGGCGCTGCGGATGCACGCGCGCCGCAGGTTCGACGTGGTGCTGGCGACGGGGAACCCGTTCGCGTCGTTCAGCACCGCCTGGCGGTTCCACCAGCTGACCCGCACTCCCTACATCCTCGACTACCGCGACTCCTGGACGCTCGACCTGTTCAGCGAGGAGCCCGCGTTCGAGGACGGGAATCCCGCGTGGAAGTGGGAGAGCCGGATGCTGAAGTCGGCCGCCAACATCGTGTTCGTCAACGAGGCGCTGCGGGCGTGGCACGCCGACCGCTATCCCGGCCAGGCCGACCGGATGATCGTCGTCCCGAACGGGTGGGACGCCGACACCTTCCCGGCCGCCGCCGAGCCGCCGCCGACCGCCGCCGTGTCCGACGGCCGGCCCGCGCCGCGCTTCTCCTACGTCGGGACGCTCACCGGCAAGCAGCCGGTCGAGCCGATGGTCGAGGCGTTCGGCCGTGCCCGCGAGCATCCCGACATGGCGGGCGCCGAACTCGACCTGCACGGCTATCTCGGGTTCTTCAAGCGGTCGGACGGCGGGCTGCGCAAGCGGCTGGCCGCCGCGTCCGGAGACGGGGAGCCCGGCACGCAGGACCTCGCGCCGTGGGTGCGGTACCGCGGACCGGTGTCCAAGACCGAGATCGCCGAGGTGTACCGGACGTCGGACGTGCTGGTGTTCCTGGCGGGCGGGGCGCGTTACGTGACCTCGGGGAAGATCTTCGAGTACATGGCGGCGGGGCGTCCGATCGTGTCGGTGCACGCGCCGGGCTCGGCGGCCGAGGAGGTCCTGCGGGACTACCCGCTGTGGTTCAACCCGGGCGGCCTGGACCCGGGAGACATCGCCGCGTCGATGATCGCGGCGGCCAAGGCCGCGTCCGGGCTGGACGAGCGGCAGGTGGCGGAGGCGCGCGCCTACGCCGACCGGTTCGAACGCGACGTGTCGCTGGAGCCGCTCGTGCGGCGGCTGACCGAACTGGCCGGCCGCAAGCGCGCCGTGGCCGGATGAGGTGCCCCGGATGACGGTTCTGGAGGGTGACGACGTGAACGATGGACGGCCCCGGCGGGTGCTGCTCGTGGCCATGGATCCCGACACCAAGCGCAAGAAGGCGATCCGGCTGGCCGCCCACTTGCTAGACGACGGCGCGCAGGTCGACGTGCTGACCGCCGAGCGGCGCGGCTGGGGGAAGCTGGACGAGCGGGCGCGGCTGCACCGGCTCGACGGGGCCGAGGCCCGGCATCCGCTGCCGTGGCTGGAGCATGCCGTGGTGGTCCGGGCGCCGCGGCTCGTGGTGCGCCCGCTGGCCCGGCTCGGGCGTCCGGGCGCGGTGCTGGAGCGGGTGCGGAGCCGGCTGAGCAGCGCCGTCCACCGGCGGCTGTTCCTGCCGTTCTACCGGCACGTCCGGCCGCTGCTCCTGGCCAGGATCGCCCGCCGCGTACTGCGCGACATCGACATGACGCAGGTGGTGGGGGTCATCGTCACGGACAGGGACGGAGTTCCGCTCGCCTGGAGGCTGGCGCGCGAGCACCCCGGTGTGACCGTGACGACCCGCATGGACAAGACCCTGGGAGCCCCCGCCTGACACGGCGCGGGACGCCCCGCACTCGCCCTTCTCCGTTCGCCCGGCGTTCACCGCGCCGTCATCGGCGCCAAGACCGGCCCGCCCATACTGGGAGGTGAGCCGCATCATGGTGGGGGAGCCCGGCTCGCCTACGCCGTCGCCCACGGGGATCGAGATCCATGACCGAACGCCGTCCGCGCCTGCTGCTCCTCGCCTTCTACTTCCCGCCGTCCCGGGCCAGCGGCGTCTACCGGCCGCGGGCGCTGGCCAATCTGCTGGCCGGGAAGGGCTGGGACGTCACGGTCTTCGCCGCGCCGCTGCCGTTCCTGCGCGACGCCGTCGGCTCGTTCGACGAGAAGCTGCTCGACTCGGTCGATCCGCGGATCACGGTGGTGCGGCCGGACCTGAACCTGTTCGCGTGGCAGAACGTGCGCGGCTACGGCAGGTTCCGCGGGACGTTCCCGCATCTCGCCCGCTCCATGTACGACTGGGGGCAGCGGCACGTCTTCCCCGAGCACTACGCGTCCTGGGCCCGGTCCAGCCTCCGCCGGGCGCTGCGGATGCACGCGCGCCGCAGGTTCGACGTGGTGCTGGCGACGGGGAACCCGTTCGCCTCGTTCGCGGCGGCGTGGTCGTTCAACCGGCTGACCCGGACCCCCTACATCCTCGACAACCGTGACGCGTGGACCCTCGACCTGTTCGCCGAGGAGCCCAGGTTCGACGCGGGCCACCCGGCCTGGACGTGGGAGCGGCGGGTGCTGGACCGGGCGGACGGCGCGGTCTTCGTGAACGAGGCGATCCGGTCCTGGTACGCCGGGCGCTACCCCCGCGCGGCGGACCGGATGATGGTCGTCCCGAACGGCTGGGACCGCGACACCCTCGGCGGCGCGGCCGAACCGCCCGCGGTGATCCGGGACGGACCGCACGAGCGCCGCCCGCGCTTCTCCTACGTCGGCACGCTGACCGGCGAGCAGCCCATCGAGGCGATGCTCGGAGGGTTCGAGCGGGCCCGCGAGCATCCCGACCTGGCCGGTGCCGCGCTGGACCTGCACGGCTATCTCGGGTTCTTCAAGGGAGCCGAGAGCAGGTTGCGGGAGAGGCTCGCGGCCACGCTCGACGGGGCAGCGGACGCGCGGGAACACCGGTCCGGGGTGCGGTTCCGCGGGCCGGTGTCCAAGACCGAGATCGCCGAGGTGTACCGGGCGTCGGACGTGCTGGTGTTCCTGGCGGGCGGGGCGCGTTATGTGACCTCGGGGAAGATCTTCGAGTACATGGCGGCGGGGCGTCCGATCGTGTCGGTGCATGCGCCGGGCTCGGCGGCCGAGGAGGTCCTGCGGGACTATCCGCTGTGGTTCAACCCCGGCGGCCTGGACCCGGCCGACATCGGAGCCTCGATGATCGCGGCCGCGAAGGCCGCGGCGGGACTGGACCGGCGGCAACTCGACGAGGCGGGCGCCCACGCGGCGCGGTTCGAACGCGGCGTGTCGCTGGAGCCGCTCGTGCGGCGGCTGACCGAACTGGCCGGCCGCAAGCGGGCCGCCTGATGACGATGCCGGGAGGCGATGACGTGAAGGCCGGGCGGTCCCCCCGGGTACTGATCCTGGTCATGGACCCCGGGAGCCACGAGCGCTGCTATCCGAGGGTCAGCGGGCTGGCCTCCCATTTCTTGGACGAGGAGGGGGCGCGGGTCGACGTGCTGACCGCCGAGCCGCGCGGCTGGGGGAAGCTGGACGAGCGGGCGCGGCTGCACCGGCTCGACGAGGCCGAGGCCGGGCACCCACTGCGGCGGCTGGAGCACGTGCTCGTCAACCGGATGCCGCGGCGCGCCGTGCGGCCGCTGAGGCGGCTCGGCAGTCCGGGCGCGTCCATCTGCCGCCTGCAGGGCCGTGTCTCCGGCGCCGTCCACCGGGGGCTGTTCCTGCCGTTCTACCGGCACGTCCGGCCGCTGCTGCTGGCCGGGATCGCACGGCGGCGCGTGCTGCACGGCATCGATATGGCGGAGATCAGCCGGGTCGTCGTGATGGACGACGCGTCGGTGCCGCTCGCCTGGCGGCTGGCGCGCCGCCACCCGGACCTCACCGTGACGACGCGGCAGCTGCGGACCCTCGCCCCCGAGACCTGACCGGCCTCAGCGCCGGACGCGCTCCGCCAGGACGGACGCGACGGCCTCGGCCGCGCGGCCGTCACCGTAAGGCGTGCCGCGCGCGGCGTCCGGCGCGGGCCGGGTGGCGGTCGCCGCCCAGCGAGCCGGGCCGAGTTCACCGGGGTCGGCGACGAGTTCGTTCCACCCGCCGGCGAGCGTCTCCGGCCACTCCGTCTCGGTCCGCAGCGTCGTGCACGGCCGGCCGAGCAGGAACGCCTCCTTCTGCAGGCCCCCGGAGTCGGTGACCACGCCCTGGGAGCCGAGCACGGCCGCGACCATGGCCGCGTAGGGCAGCGGGCGGCCGACCCGGACGGCGCCGCGCGCCAGCTTGATCCCGTGCGTCTCGGCGCGGGCGACGAGCCGGGGGTGGGCGAGCAGCGCCACCTGGACCGGGAGGTCGGCGAGCGCGTCGGCGAGCGAGCCGAGCCGGGCCGCGTCGTCGGTGTTCTCCGCCCGGTGCAGCGTGGCGACCAGGTAGGGGCGGCCGGGGTCGATCCCGTCCGGAAGCCCGGGGGCGTCGCCGGGGGCGGCGCGGACCGTGTCCCGCACCCGCAGGCACACGTCCACCATCACGTCGCCCGTGCGGACGCTCCGTTCCGCGAGCCCCTCGGCGGCGAGGTGGCGCATCGCCTCGTCCGTCGGCGCGAGCAGCAGGTCGGCGGCATGGTCGGTGAGGACGCGGTTGTGCTCCTCGGGCATGCGGCGGTTGAAGGACCGGAGCCCGGCCTCCAGATGCGCCACGGGGAGGTGCAGCTTCACGGCGGACACCGCGCCGGCCAGCGTCGAGTTCGTGTCCCCGTAGACCAGCACCCAGTCGGGGCGCTCGTTCTCCAGGATCGGGTCCAGGGCGGCCATGACGGCGCCGGTCTGGACGCCGTGGCTGCCGGACCCGACGCCGAGGTGCACGTCCGGGTCGGGGATGCCGAGCCCGGAGAAGAACACGTCCGACAGGTCGGCGTCGTAGTGCTGGCCCGTGTGCACGATGACGTGCCGGTGCCCTTCCGCGGCGAGGGCGGCCGCGATGGGAGCGAGCTTCACCAGTTGCGGGCGGGCGCCGACGATGCTGAGGACCTTCACGTTCACGCTTCCTTCTCGGTGAGGACCGCCGACCCGTCGCCGGCCGGCGTCTCGGCGTACCGCGCGCCGGTGCGCGGGCACTCCCACGCCCCCGCCTCGCCCGGCCGCTCGACCAGCCGGGCCCCGGCGCGGCCGACCCAGCCGATCCGGCGGGCGGGGACACCGGCGACCAGCGCGAAGTCGGGCACGTCGCGGGTCACGACCGCGCCGGCGGCGACCATCGCCCAGCGGCCGATCCGCACCGGTGCGACGCACACGCTGCGGGCGCCGAGGGACGCGCCCTCGGCGACGTGGACGCCGACGGCCTCCCAGTCGGAGGCGCGTTTCAGCTTGCCGTCCGGGTCCACCGAGCGGGGCTCCCGGTCGTTGGTGAGGACGACGGCCGGGCCGACGAACACGCCGTCCTCCAGCACGGCCGGCTCGTAGACGAGCGCGTGGTTCTGCAGCTTGACGTTGTCCCCGATCCGGACCCCGGAACCGACGTAGGCGCCGCGCCCCACGATGCACCCCGCGCCCAGCCGGGCGTCCTCGCGGATCTGCGCGAGGTCCCACACCGTGGTGCCGTCGCCGAGTTCCGCCCTCGGGTCGACCTGGGCGCTCGGCATGATCCGGTGGCTCATTCGCTGCCTTTCTCGGTGTCCTCGCCCGGCGGCCCGGGCCTCAGCTTCCGCCGCAGCCGCCGCAGCCGGCCCGTCAGCGGCGCCGTGACGTGCACGGTCAGCGGGTTCTGGTCGAGCCGGACGTGTACGCGGCGCGGCGGGAAGACCGACGCGGTCAGCGGCCCGAGCAGCCCGTCGCCGTCCGGAAGGCGGATCCGGACGGGTTCGCCCGCGCCGTCGATCTCCACCGACGCCCGCCAGCGTCCGGGCGGGGCGCCGGCCAGCGAGACGTCGGCGTACAGGCGGTCGGACCGCTCCGGATCGGTGACCAGCGGCGTGCTGCGCACACCGCCGTCCCCGGCCCGCTGGAGCAGCACGGCCATGGCCGGCGGCCGGGACGACAGCATCAGCGGCGGCTCGCACACCACGCGCAGCCGGCGGCCGGGCCCCGCGCCGACCTCGACGTTCCGCAGCTCGGCCGGACCGATGGCGCCGCCCACCTCGACGGCGAGGTCGCCGCGCCCCCGGACCGGCAGCGGGCGGACGAGCCACCAGCGTCCGCCACTGTCGGCGAGGGCGGCGGCCGGGACGGCGACGTCCCGCGGCTTGACCACCGGAACGGTGAGCGTGTGCCCGTCGACCGCCATTTCCACGCGCGTCGTCCAGCGGCCGTCCGGCCACGAGCCGGGCACCGGGCGGAAACTCGTGGTGTAGGCCGTGGTGATGCCCTTGTCGGTGCGGGTCGCGGGGCGGACGGCGCACTCGGCCTCATGGCGGCCGCCGGCGCCGTCCTCCAGTACCAGCCGGACGTCCGGCGTCCCCTCCTCCACGTCGCGGAGCAGGAGTTCGCCGCTGACCGACAGGGCGCCGTCCTCCCAGGCCACCGCCGTCAGGTCGTGCCGGAGCCGCAGCGGTTCGCCGGTCTCGAAGCACGCGTCGGGGATGTTCACGGAGGCGTCGCGGAAGAAGGGGTACTTGAAGTAGGCCCGCCCGTCCTCCAGGTGGATGCGGGGACGCAGCCCCCGCCGGCGGAATCGCAGGAACTCGGCGAGCTCCTCGTCGAGATGATGCTCCAGGCAGTGGGCGAGCAGCCGGTGCCGGGGGATATAGCGGTCCAGCATCCGGGGGGTGAGCCATGCGGCCATCAGCTCGCGGCTCCCCTTGAGGGTGCTGATCCGCTCCTCGTGGGACAACTCCGGGTAGCGCTGCTCCAGGAGCCCGAAGACCTCCAGGAGCAGGTACCGGTAGTGCAGCCGCTCGCGCAGCTCGCCCGGTTCGGTGTACTCGGCGACCAGCGCCATGGCGCGGCCCGTGATCGCGTGTACGTCGGCGGTCGGCGTGCCGCCGATCTGGGTGGCGCTGGTCCCGTCCGTCCTGGCGGCCCAGTAGTAGCAGTCGTAGTCGGCGAGGACGGACACGCCGCTCGCCGCCAGGTACGCGCCCGCGGTGAACAGCTGGTCCTCGTGGGACAGCATGCCCTCGGTGAAGCGCAGTCCGGCGCGGTCGACCAGGGACCGGCGGAACAGCTGGAGCGCGGCCATCGACATGCGGGGGAACAGGTCGCAGTCGGAGTCGAGCACGTGGGTGCGCTCGATGGTGCGCTCGAAGACCTTGGGCACCTTGCGGCCGCCGACGCCGACCTGCTTGCCGAGGACGATGTCGGTGCCGTTGCGCTCGGCCATCGCGACCATGCGTTCGAGGGCCTCGGGGCCCAGCCGGTCGTCGGCGTCCAGGAAGAACACGTACTCCCCGGACGCCCGCTCCAGCCCCCGGTTGCGGGGTGCGCCCGCGCCGCCCGAGTTGGGCTGGTGGAGCACCGTCAGGCGGTCGTGGGCGCGGGCCAGTTCGTCCAGCAGTGCGGCGCTTCCGTCGGTCGAGCCGTCGTCCACGACGATGGTCTCGATCCGCTCGGCGGGCAGGGTCTGGGCGAAGACCGAGTCGAGCGCCTCGCTCACCGTGTCCCGGCAGTTGAAGACCGGGATGATCACGCTGACCAGGAGTTGCGGCATGGCCCCTCTACCGTCGTGCTGCGGATGAGGACCAACTCTATGCGGGTTCGCGGGCCGTGCGGATCGACCTGCCGGAGTTGCTGTACATCGTCGCGCGCGGCCCGGATTCGGCCAGCGCGTCGACGGCGGCGGTGAAGCGGGTCATCGCGTCCGGGTGCTCGGGGCCGAGCAGGTAGTCGCGGAGCGTGCGCCGCTCGGCGGCGAGGGGGTCCTGGCCGGGCGTCGCGGCGACGGCGAGGATGTCGGGCAGCTCGGCGCAGTCCGGGCCGAGCAGGTAGGCCGCCGACGCGGACGGGAACTCCGCCCGGAACACGGCCTCGTCCATCCCCTCGGGGTTGGCCACCACGTACGGCTTCAGGCTCGGGATGTAGTCGGAGATCACACTGGAGATGTCGGTGATCAGCATGTCGGACCGGTTGAAGCACTCGTAGAGGGAGGCGTCGGCGCCGGTCACGACCTGGTGGCCGCCGCTGCCGCCGTGGTTCGCGTCCTCGATCATCTTCAGCAGCCGGGCGTGCGCGGCGGCGGCCGCCGGCAGCCGCCGGCCGGTGTAGGGATGCGGGCGGTAGATCACGCGGAGCCGCGGGCCCTGCTCCAGCAGGGTGCGGACGATCCGCTCGCCCATGCCGAGCAGCGAGCTGTAGCCGTGCTCGTTGTCCCAGCCCTCCCAGGTGGGGGCGTACAGGACGGTCGGCACCGGTCCGCCGGACGGCTCCGTGGTGATCTCGCCGAGCTGCGGGCGGCCGACCTCGACGATGGCCTCGTCGCGGACCCCGGCGTCGGAGTTGTGGTAGCGGTCGCGGCCGGCCGGACCGGCGACCCAGACCTCGTCGAAGACCTTGCTGACCGGGTTGGAGCTCGGCCCCTTGTCGCTGTCGCCGTGCCCGACGAACACGTGCTTGATGTGCTCCTCGCGGAGCAGGTGCAGGTTCTTGCCGGTGTTGCCGGGGTAGAGCGCGACCTTCACCGTCGGCAGGTCGAAGTTCATGATGTCCTCGGCCTTGGCGATGCACAGGACCGGGAGCGTGGTGGGCGCGATCGCCGCGACGACCTCGGGGGACCGGACGAGGACCATGGCCTTGCGGTCGAGCTTCTCCAGGGTGTCCAGCCACATGTTGGCCTGGTACACGGTGGTGGCGGGGCCGGTGAAGTACAGGACGACCTCGGGCTTGTGGCCGTTCACGCGGCGCTGCACGTCGCGTCCGGTGCGGTCGCCGTTGAGGAGCGCGCGCATCCGGCGCAGCCGGGCCGACTGCCCGGCCTGGGCGACCACCGCGGCCAGGGCGGTGGCGAGGAGCCCGGCGGCCAGCAGCGGCGGGAAGTCGACGAGGAGGCCGACGGTGCCGAACAGGAGCGGGAGCAGGTCGGCGTGACTCTCCAGGAGGGAGACCAGGCGGGACTGCCAGGCGGGGAGCTCGGCCGGGGGCGCCGGCTCGCCCTTGCCGAGGTTGCGGCTGAGGAAGGGCACCCGGTTGAGGCGCCGGGCGGCGACCGAGCCCGCCAGCACCGCGACGCGGAGCCAGTCGAGCGCGAAGAACCCGAGGACCGCCGTCCAGATCACCGGGGAGCCGGCGTCGCCCGCCCGGACGAGCAGCAGCACGAACGCCGCCTGCCGGACCAGCACCCGGGCGCCGGCGCCGAACTGGCCCCAGCGCAGCGGCCTGGCCGCGTCCGGCATCAGCCGCTCGACGGCCGGCTCGGCCGCGAAGCAGAGCGCGGCGGCGGCCAGGAACCAGCCGGGCGCGCCGGCCACGGCCGCCACGAGCAGCAGCGCGAGCGAACCGGGGAGCAGCAGCACCGGCGAGTACCGCACGAGTTTCCGGGACCGGCGGACGAGACGTCGCACGGCACACCTCCGTCTGGTCGGCAGGGCCCTTGGGGGGCGACGAGGGGATGGGGGAGGGGTCACCGGCGCCCGCGGGGCCTGAGCGGGCGCCGGAAGGGAGGCGCGGTCAGCCGGAGGAGCGGCGGCTCAGCGGGTCCTCGCGGCGCACGTCGATGACCTGCCCGGTCAGCTCGGACAGCAGGACGTTCAGCGACGTCCGCGCGACCTCGTCGGCGCTGAGCAGGGTGTGCGGGGGCTCCTGGCCGAACGCGGCGGTGCGCATCGGGGTGCTGGTCCGCTCCGGGTTGATGCAGTTGATCCGCACCCCGTCGCCGGACCACTCGTCCGCGAGGGCCTGCGTGAGGTTGACCGTGGCCGCCTTCGCGGACGAGTACAGGCTGTAGTCCGCGCGGCCGCGGGTGTAGGAGCTGGAGGTGTACAGCAGCAGCTGCCCACCGGTCTTGGCGAGGTAGGGGAACGACGCGCGGGCGATGTGGATCGGCGCGAGGTAGTTGACCCGCAGCGCCTCCTCGATCGCGTCCGGGTCGATCGCGTCGAGCCGGCCGATGCGGAGCACGCCCGCGGTGTTGACGACGAAGTCGACGCGCCCGGTGGCCGAGTACGCCTGCGCGAGGGCGGCGGCGACGTCGTCGGGCCGCTCCGCGTGGGTGCGGGTAGTGCTGCGGCTGTAGCCGAAGACGCGGGCGCCGAAGCCCTGGGCGATCTCGGCGATGGCGGAGCCGATGCCCTGGCTGGCGCCGAACACGACCACCGTCTTGCCGGCGAGCGCCTCGGCGTACTGCTGCTCGGTCAGGTCGGGGGCGTCGGAGGACGCGAGCTGGAACAGCTTGTCCGCGACGAACATGTCGACGGGCTCGGTGACCTTCATGTTGTGCTCGTCACCGGGGACGACGTAGATCGGCGTGTCCGGTGAGTAGCGCAGCACGACCGTGCAGTCGTCGGTGGCCTCGAAGTTCTCGTCCCGCCACGCGTTCTCGTAGGCGGCGCGGATGGTGGCGAGCCGGAAGCCCTGCGGGGTCTGCCCGCGGCGCAGGTTCGCGCGGCGCGGCACGTCGACGATCACGTCCTCGTCGACCTGGATGATCGTGTCGGCGGACGGGATGGCGACGTCCACGGCCCGGTGCTCGCGCAGCGCGGTCACGCAGTCGCGGATGATGCGCTGCGAGAGCAGCGGCCGCACCGCGTCGTGGAACAGCACGCTGGTCGTCTCGGCGGGGTGGTCGGCGAGGGCGTCGAGCGCGAGCTGCGTCGTCGCGTTCCTGGACGTCCCGCCGGGGAGCACGGCCGTGACCTTCGTGCAGCCCGCCTTCTTCACGCACTCCGCCGCGTCCTGCAGGAAGCCGGGGTTCATCAGGACGATGATCTCGTCCACCTCGGCGGCGGCCTCGAAGACGCCGAGCGTGTGCTCGAGGATCGTCTTCCCGGCGATCTTCAGAAGCTGCTTGGGCGTGCTGAGCCCCATCCGCTGCCCGCTGCCACCCGCCAGGATGACGGCGACGACGCGATGTTCGCCATGCGGGGCCATGACCAATGCGACCGTCCTTTGATCTTGTGGGCGACCGGACCGGCCGCCGTGACCGTACATGCTGCGGTGACCCGTGGGATGTCGAGGGCGAGCGGGCGGCGCCGCTGTCGCAGGGTCAGATGATCCGCCGGGGAGAACTGCCGCCTTACTGTACCTGGTCTGTCGGATTTTGTGGCGAATTCAGCGATCTGTCGGCTCGCCGTAACCTCGCCGCCGCCGGGCTGGAGCAGGCACTCATCCGTCATCGGCCGAACAGCGGTTTGAGGTTCGGCTCGACCGCCCACCGGGTCACCTTGCGCACCGGCGCGGTGCTCAGCAGGGTGATGACGACGAAGCCGGCGAGCATCGCCGACAGGATGCCCGGGACCGTGTCGAACCAGGCGAGCTTGTGCCAGCCCTCGAAGGTGAAGAGCCGGGTGAGGAACCCGTGCAGCAGGTAGCCGTAGAGCGTCGCGGCGCCGAGGTCGCTGTACCAGGTCTGCCGGGACGGGACGACGGCGAGGAACGCGATGAGCAGCACCGTCGCGGTGAGCAGCAGGCCCATCCGCATCATCGTGCCGGTCAGCTCGTCCACGCCGAGGTCGGCGTTCGAGGCGTCCCAGTTCAGCCAGCGCGCGTTCATGTGGTCGTGGGTGACGAACGCGACACCGAATCCGGCGACGAGGACCGCCGCGCCCGTGAGCCGCGCGGCGGGCCGCCGGACGATCTGCAGGACCTCCGGCGACAGCGTGAGCCCGATGACGTAGAACGGCACCAGCCCGAGGATCCGGTACATGTCGAGCGTGCTGCCGATGTCCGTCATGTAGACGAGCAGGCAGACGAGCACGGCCGTCGCCACCGGGTACCTGAGCCGCCGCCACACCGGGGTGAGCAGACGCCACACGAACAGCGCGATGAGGAACCAGGTCAGGTAGTAGGGGTCCAGCACGTCGAACTGGAACTTGCGGCCGTCGACCCCCCAGGCGAACAGGCTGTAGGCGCACTGGAAGATCAGGTACGGCGCGAGCGTCGAGCCGACCAGCCGGGAGACCTTGTCGTCGGTGAGCGTGAACCGCTTGGACAGGTAGCCGCTGACCATCACGAACAGCGGCATGTGGAACATGTAGAAGAAGTTCCAGATCGCCGCGGCCAGCGGGACGTCCCGCAGCCCGGACAGGCTGTGCCCGCCGGCGACCAGCAGGATCGCCAGGAACTTGGCGTTGTCCAGGTGCGGGTCGCGCTTCTTCTTCGCGGCGGTGCTTGTGTGGGCGGTGCTTGCGGGGGCGGCGACGGTCGGCGTCCGATGCGTCTCCGGCGGGCGGGCGGCGGAGCGTTCCACCGTCGCCTCCGCCGCGACCGACGCCTCAGGTGTCTGTGTCATGGAGTGAACTCTTGATCCTGAGAGGAGGCTCGGTGGAGCATACCGGACCAATCACTCCAAGACCCCCGAAGAAAAGTTCTGGCGGGTTGATCCGGCGGCGGGGCATGCCCGTGCAAGGGGTATGGGCATCGTTCTTCGTCTTCTCGTGGCCGCCGGACTCGCGGCCGACGCCATCGTGCACTGGCGGTTCGCGCCGGGCATGGCCCCCGGGCCGAACACCCCCGACGACGTCATCCCCGGTGACGACCTCTTCTACGGGCAGGCCATCGCCGCGGCGGTCGCCGCCGTCCTCGTGCTGGTGTGGGCGCGCAGATGGACCTACGCCATCGCGTTCGTCGTCGCGGCGAGCGCCGCCGGCGCCGTGCTGCTCTACTACTTCGTCGACTTCGGGCAGCTCGGCCCGATCCCGCGCATGTACGACCCGCAGTGGTATTCCGACAAGACGATCAGCTTCACTGGAGAGGCGGTCGCCGCGATCGGCGCGCTCATCGGCTTCCTCACCGTCCACCGGAGGGACGCCGGGCTCGCACCGTCCGGCGCCGGAGGGCATAGGGAGCCGTAGGGAGCCAAAGGGAAGGGACGCCATGAAGGTGCGGATCGACACAGAACGCTGCCAGGGGCACGGCCGCTGCTACGACCTGGCACCGGCCCTCTTCGGCGAGGACGACGAGGGCTACGGCACCGTCCTCGGTGACGGCGCCGGTGACTGTGACGGCGCCGTGCCGGCGGACCGGGAGCAGGAGGCCCGCCTCGCGGCGGCGAACTGCCCCGAACGGGCCGTCGTCCTCACGGAGGCGTGACATGCCCGCCGACGACCGCTTCTCCGCGACGCGGGACTCCACGACGCGGGACACCGCGCCGCTCGGCACGCGCAACGAGGTCGTCACCGGACCGGTGTCCGACTGGGCGACCGACTTCTCCCACCTGGAACCGGAATGGGCCGCCGACCCGTATCCGATCCAGGACGACCTGCGGCGGCGCTGCCCCGTCGCGCGGACCGAGCGGTTCGGCGGCGGCTGGCTGCCGACCCGGTACGAGGACGTCGCCGCGATCGCCTACGACACCGAGCGCTTCACCTCCCGGTCGGTGGTGATGAGCAACTACCGGCCGCCGCGGGACGTCGCGCCGGTGGGCGTCTCGCCGCCGATCTCGTCCGACCCGCCGTTCCACCACGACGCGCGCAAGCTGCTGCTGCCCGCGTTCACGAAGTCCGCCGTCCGGAAGCTGGAGGAGGGGACGCGGGCGTTCTGCCACGGGCTCGTCGACTCCTTCGAGGGCCGGGACGTCGTGGACGCCGCGCACGACTACGCCCAGCACATCCCGATGCGGGTCATCGGCGACATGCTCGGCTTCCCGCCCGAGGACGCCCCACGGTTCCGCGAGTTCGTCGAGACCACCCTCGAAGGCGTCAACCTGCCGCCGGACGAGCGCGTCGCCCGCATGGGCAAGCTGTTCGACTACCTGCTGGAGCAGATCCGCGACCACGTCGACGACCCGCGCGACGACCTCACCACGTACCTCATCGACGCCGAGCTGTACGGGCGGAAGCTCGACGCGTCGCACGTGTCGGGGACGATGGCGCTCCTGCTGATCGCCGGCATCGACACCACCTGGAGCGCGATCGGCGCCTCGCTGTGGCACCTGGCGAAGACGCCGGCCGACCGCGAGCGCCTCGTCGCCGAACCGTCGCTGCTGCCGACCGCGATGGAGGAGTTCCTCCGCGTCTACGCGCCGGTCACGATGGCGCGGCTGGTGAAGGAGGACATGCACTGGCGCGGCGCCGACATGAGGGCCGACGACTGGGTGCTGCTGTCGTTCCCGGCCGCCAACCGCGATCCCGCACAGTTCGACCGGGCGGACGAGGTCGCCATCGACCGGCAGGTCAACCGGCACGCCGCGTTCGGCCTCGGCATCCACCGCTGCGTCGGCTCGCACCTCGCGCGCATGGAACTGCGGGTCGCCCTCGAAGTCTGGCTGGAGCGGATCCCCTCCTTCGCCCTCGACGACGCCTCGGCGGTGACGTGGGCCGCCGGTCAGGTCCGCGGGCCGCGGACCCTTCCGCTGCGAATTCACCGGTAGTCACCTGCGCTTTCCCCGGCCGGTTCGCGATCCGTCCTTGACGGTGCGTGGCGAAGCCTTACGCTCGGTTCATGCATGGTCATCTTGTGCGGGTCGCGTCCGTCCTGATCGCCGGTGCCGTGGCGCTCACCGCGCCGGCCGTGCCCGCCCGCGCGGCCGCACCGGGCGACCTGCACGGGGGCCCGCACGGGGACCTGCGCGGGGACCTGCGCCGAGACCTCGACGCCATCCTCGCCGACGCGCGGCTCGACGGCGCGTCCGTCGGCGTGGTCGTGCGGGACGCGCGGACGGGCGCCGTCCGCTACTCGCGCGGGGCGGCCACACCGGTGCTGCCCGCCTCGAACCTGAAGATCTACACCTCCAGCGCGGCGCTGTCGCTGCTCGGCACCGGGTACCGGTTCCGCACGAGCGTGTACGCCGCGCCGACCCCCGGGACCTCGGCCGGCCCGTCCGTCACGGGGGACCTCTATCTGAAGGGGACCGGCGACCCGACGATGCGGGCCGCCGAGTACGACCGGCTGGCCGCGCAGGTCGCCGCGAAGGGCATCCGCCGCGTGGCGGGCGACCTGGTCGCGGACGACACGTGGTTCGACGACGTCCGGACGCCGTCCCACTGGGACCCGACCGACCTGCAGTACTACTACGCCGCGCCGATCTCCGCGCTCAACGTCGCGCCGAACGACGACTTCGACACCGGCTCCGTCAACGTGTCGGTCGGGCCCGGCGAGGAGGGCGGGCCGGTGCGCGCCGGGCTCGTCCCCGCGACCGGCGCCGTCAAGATCGACAACCGGGCGGTGACGGGACCGGCCGGGTCGCCGTCCACGCTGTCGATCAACCGGGCCGACGGGAGCGACACCATCGTGGTGAGCGGCTCGTATCCGGTGAGCGGCTCGACGTTCAGCACGCTGCGCACGGTCGGGAAGCCGACGCTGTACGCGGCGGACGTCTTCCGGAAGGCGCTGCGGGCACACGGCGTCCAGGTCGACGGCACGACCGAGCGGGGCAGGACGCCCGCGCGCGCCGCCCGGATCGCCTCCCACGCGTCGATGCCGCTGTCGCGGCTGATGGTCCCGTTCCTGAAGCTGAGCAACAACATGATCGCCGAGATCCTGGTCAAGGCGATCGGGCGGAAGGCGAAGGGCCAGGGCAGCTGGGACGCCGGGCTGCCGGTGATCGAGCGGTACGCCGCCCGGTCCCTCGGCGTCCCGTCCGGGCGGCTGGAGATGGCCGACGGGTCGGGGCTGTCGCGGCTCGACCGCACCACCGCCGGCGACGTGAGCACCGCGCTGCGGCACGTGCGGAAGGCGCGCTGGTTCCCGGGCTGGTACCGCGCGCTGCCCGTCGCCGGCGACCCCGACCGCATGGTCGGCGGGACGCTGACCTCGCGGATGGGCGGCACCCCCGCCGCCGGGAACGTCCACGCGAAGACGGGCACGCTGACCGGCGCCACGGCCCTGTCGGGGTATGTCGCGGACGCGTCCGGGCACCGGCTCGTCTTCTCGGTGATCCTCAACGGCTACCAGGGCGGCGCGCCCAAGGACATCGAGGACCGAATCGCGATCCGCCTAGCCGGCGGGACGCCGTCCACCGTGCTGCGCACCACGCAGCGCACCACCCAGACGGGCCTGCAACTGGAGTGCTCCTGGATCAAGCACTGCTGACCGCCCACCCCTTGTCGCGCGTCAGCTCTTGTCGCGCGCGTCCCGGATCATGTCGCGGACGCGGTCGACCACCGCGAGCATCGGCCCGGCCAGCATGTTCTTCTTCGCCGACTCCGCCCCGGCATGCGGATGCGTCGGGGCGGTCGCCTCGGCGGCGCGGACCGCGGCGGCGAAACCCCTGAGCTGCGCCGGGCTGAACTCGGCCTTCAGCCGGTCGAACTCGTAGCGCTCCTCGGCGCGGGCGTGCGTCAGCACGTCCACGCGCAGCCTGTCGAGCGACTTCATGAAGCGCGGGTCCTCGATGTCCATGCCGTCCAGCTCGGACAGCAGCTCCTTGGCCTCGCGCTCCTCGGCCAGCCGGTCGTCCACGATGCCGTCGCCGCCGGGGAGCCGCCGGGCCATCGGGTGGACGATCTCCTCCTCGGCCGTCTCGTGGATCGCCAGCAGCTTCACCAGCTCCCGGAAGGACCGCTCGCGCTCCTTCCCGTCCGAGTGCACCACCTCGTCGAACAGGTCCCTGATCCGGCCGTGCTGGGCGCGCAGCAGGTCCACGACGTCCTCGGTCGTCTCGGCGCCTGCGGGTGTGGTCTGCATCAGTGCTCGTCCTCGGTCCATTGGTGATGTGCCGTCCGGGCGACGGCTGGACGTGTGGGTACCCGGCGCCGCTCCCGGTAAGCCGACGCGCGGCGAGGCACGGGCAAAAAGCGCGTCTGCGATGCGGAATCACCGCGTGGATCCCGTGCGGAACCGGGCCGCCCGGGTAGGGCGGCACTCCGGAACGTCCACGAGCCGAGAGGAAAGGGTGAGCCTGGTGGCCTTCAACCCGCTCGAACACCGCGGCATCCCGCTGGAGGACCAACTGCGCAACTGGGCGCAGCTGGACGTCGCCCCGATCGACCCCGACCATGCCGATCCCTACACCCGGTGCCGGATCATCACGATGAACGGGATCGAGGTGGAGGCGATCATGTTCAGCCACCACTTCGCCCGGGTCTGCCCCGACCCCGAGGTCAAGCAGCAACTCGCTTCGGTCCGCTACATCGAGGCGCAGCAGCAGAAGGTCGTCAACTGGCTGCTGCCCGGCCAGGCGTCGGTGCTGGAGACGACCCTCGCCTACGAGCAGGTCGCCGTCGACCTGACCGGCTGGGTGGCGCGGCAGGAGCCCGACCCCTACCTCAGGCAGTCCTACAACTTCGGGTTGCTGGAGGACTTCGACCACCTGTACCGGTACGCCAACCTGTACGAGATCATCGAGCACCGCAAGGCCGAGAAGATCGTCGACCAGCTCACCGAGGTCATGCCGGGCCGGCCGGGCTACCAGCAGCACCGCGACCCGGTCGACAACGTCCGCCAGCCCTACGACCGCGACGCCGCGGCGCCGATCTCCAAGCTGCACGCGCTGACCGTCATGTCGGCCGAGCAGCAGACGATGAACTTCTACATGAACATGGGGCCGCTCTACATGGAGCCGATCGCCCGCCAGCTCTACCAGGAGATCGGCCTGGTGGAGGAGGAGCACGTCACGCACTACGAGTCGCTGGTCGACCCGGGCGAGACCTGGTGGGAGCGCCTCGTCAACCACGAGTACAACGAGTGCTACCTGTACTACTCGTTCATGCAGACCGAGACCGACCCGCGCGTGAAGGGCATCTGGGAGCTGCACCTGAACATGGAGCTGGAGCACCTGCGCATCGCCTGCGACCTGATGCGCCGCCACGACGGCCGCGACCCCGAGTCGGTGCTGGCGCCGGAGCTGCCCGAGCCGGTCACCTTCGAGCCGAACAAGCAGCTGATCCGCGAACTGCTCGCCACCCAGATCGACTGGACGACGCTCGGCACCGGGTTCGTGCAGGAGGCGCACCAGCGGTTCGAGGCGTACCAGGACAAGATCAACGCCGAGCGGGGCGCGCAGGAGACCGTCATCGACGAGCACCGGCACAAGTTCGGCGACGAGTACCGGCTGGAGACCGAGGGCCCGCACCCCGTCCAGCGGCTCCGCGACAAGCCCGCGGCCCGTCCCTGATGTCGGCCCGTCCCTGACGTCGGCGGCGGGGGCGGCGCAGCGGAGCGCGGCGGCGGTCCCGGAGCACGATCCCCGGAGTAAGGTCTGACCGGGTCCGGCGCGGGGAACAGTTGGCGTACGGTGCATGAGCGTCGGCAGACCGGGCACACGAGGCAACGACCGCGTGCCGGCCCCGGCGTTCCCGGCCGGGAGGGCCCGTCGGGCCGGAGCATGTTCGTGATCGGAGAAGCACATGAGCACCGTTCCCGCGCCCACCACCGCCCCGGAGCCGCTGCTCGCCGGCCGCTGGCAGCTGCCGGGCGGCCGGATCGCGGTGGGCAACGTCCGGGGCATCATCCGCGGCGCGCTGCAGTCGTGGGGGATGGGCCCCGCCACGGGCAGCCTCACCGACCGCGTGGCACCGCTGATCCAGGACCTCGTCGGGCGGACCGCCACCCGCTGCCGCGGCCCCCTCGTCCTGCGGCTGGAACTCCACCAGCCCGCCCGGCTGCTGCTGGGCGAACTCCACGACTCGGCCGCCGGTCGACCGGAACGCCCCGGCTCGCACCTCGCGGCGATCGCCATCACCTACGGCAGGCGGCACGGCCACGGCGCCGCCGCCTGGTACACCCACGCCTTCGTCTGGCCGACCACCCCCGCCCCGGCCGGCCTCGCCTAACCACCGGGCCTGAACCACAGGGCCTGACTCACCGGGCCTGACGGCGGGCGGGGCGGCGGGTGGGGGGCGCGACCGCGGCCTTCACCCACGGTGCGGCGGGCGATCATGTTTCGGGGCGGCGTTCGGGGAAGGTGTGCCGGGGCATGCTCACTCCACGTCGCCGGGAAGGTCATGTCCGTATCGCGAGCCGTCCGCTGGGCCCTGCCCGTCGCGCTGCTGCTGGCCTGGCTGGCCATCGGCGGGACGCTCGGCCCGTACGCGGGGAAACTCGGCGACGTCGCCAGCAACGAGCAGTCGTCGTTCCTGCCGCAGAGCGCCGAATCGACGCGCGTCCTCGAACAGGAGGCGGCCTTCGAGCAGAACCAGACGATCCCCGCGATCGTCGTGTGGACGACCCAGGACGGCGACATCTCGCCCGAGCAGCGTGCGGCGGCCGAGCGCGCACTCGCCTCGCTGCGGAACGTCCCGTATGTGACGGGGCCGCCGTCACCGGTCGTGCCGTCGCAGGACGGGATGGCGCTGACCGGCGTGGTGCAGGTCCGGTCCGATGTCAGTGAGCACAGCACCGCGACGGTGGACCGCATCCGCCAGGCGGCCGCCCAGGTCCCCGGAGCCGCCGCGTTCGTGGCCGGGCCGGCCGCGACCCAGGCCGACCTCGCCGACGCCTTCTCCGGTATCGACACCCTGCTCATCGGCGTGGCCGTCGCCGTCGTCCTGCTGATCCTGCTGCTGGTCTACCGGAGCCTGCTGCTCCCCTTCGTGATCATCTTCGGGTCGGTGTTCGCCCTCGGGCTGGCCAGCGCGATCGTCTACTACCTGGCGAAACGCGGGACGGTCACGGTGGACGGCCAGGTGCAGGGCATCCTGTCCATCCTGGTCATCGGCGCCTGCACCGACTACGCGCTGCTGCTGTCGGCCCGGTTCCGCGAGGAACTCGCCATCAGGGATTCGCGGGGCACGGCGCTGTGGGCCGCGTGGCGCCGGTCGGCGGGCGCCATTGCCGCGAGCGGCGGCACCGTGGCGATGGGACTGCTCGCCCTGCTGCTCAGCGACCTGTCCAACAACCGGGCGCTCGGGCCGGTCGGCGCGATCGGCATCGCCTGCGCGCTGCTCAGCGCGCTCACCTTCCTGCCCGCCGTCCTGGTCCTGCTGGGACGCTCGGTC
Organism: Spirillospora sp. NPDC047418; assembly: GCF_040643275.1. Taxonomy (NCBI): domain Bacteria; kingdom Bacillati; phylum Actinomycetota; class Actinomycetes; order Streptosporangiales; family Thermomonosporaceae; genus Spirillospora; species Spirillospora sp. NPDC047418. The sequence goes on along the minus strand of NZ_JBEYTW010000023.1, from coordinate 3,486 downwards.
TACTGGCCGGCCCGGCCGCACCCGGACCGCGACGGGGCGTCCAGGCACCGGATCTGGGAGCGGATCGCGAGCCTGCTGGACCGGCACCCGCGCCGCCTCTGGGCGGGCTCCCTCATCGTGCTGATCGCCTGCGCCGCGTTCATGCCGACGCTTCGCACGGAGGGGGTGCCGCTGAGCGAGACGTTCGTCGGGGAGACGCCGTCGGTGACGGCGCAGAACGTCCTCAACGCACACTTCCCGGGCGGCTCGGGCAACCCGGCCATCGTGCTCGCCAACGCGCAGGCGCTACCGCAGATCGTGGAGGTCGCGAGCCGCACCCACGGCGTCGCGGACGTGCGCCCCCGCACGCAGGCCGGGGCACCCCTCGTCGTCGACGGACGCACCCTCGTGGACGTCACGCTGAAGGCCGCCGCCGACACCGACGCAGCCCGGCAGACCGTCGACCGCCTCCGCACGGACCTGCACGCGATTCCCGGCGCCGACGCGCTGGTCGGCGGATACACGGCCCAGCAGGCCGACACCCTGGCCGCCGCCCGGCACGACCGCAACATCATCATCCCGGTCGTGCTCGCCATCATCGTGGTGATCCTGGTGATGCTGCTCCGCTCGCTGGCGATGCCGCTGCTCCTCGTCGCCACCGTCGGGCTCAACTACCTGGCGACCCTCGGCGTCGCCGCGCTGGTCTTCCAGCACCTGCTCGACTTCACCGCCACCGACCCGTCGGTGCCGCTGTACGGGTTCGTGTTCCTCGTCGCCCTCGGCGTCGACTACAACATCTTCCTGATGACCCGCGCCCGCGAGGAGTCACTGCGGCACGGTCCGCGCGACGGCGTCCTGCGCGGCCTCACCGCGACCGGCGGCGTCATCACCTCGGCGGGCGTGGTGCTCGCCGCAACCTTCGCCGCGCTCGTCGTCATCCCGCTGGCGTTCCTCGTGCAGATCGCCTTCATCGTGGCGTTCGGCGTCCTGATGGACACGCTGCTCGTACGCTCCGTCCTCGTCCCGGCCCTGGTCCGCGACGCCGGCCCGATCGCCTGGTGGCCGGGCGTCCTGTCCCGCTGAGGCGTCAGTCGACGCCCGCGATAGTGCTCCGCCGCTCCAGCATCACGACGTCCCGCCAGCGCCCGTGATGACGCCCGAGCCGGACGCGCGTCCCCACCGTGCGGAACCCGGCCGCGCGGTGCAGCCGCAGGCTCCCGGTGTTCTCGGGGAAGATGCCGGTCTGAATCGTCCAGATCCCGCCCGCCTCGGTGGACGCAATGAACGCCTCCAGCAGCCCCGCCCCGACCCCGCGCCCGCGCGCCTCCGCCGACACATAGACGCTGTGCTCGACGACCCCGGCATAACAACACCGCTCCGAAACCGCCGAGGCGGCGATCCAGCCGAGCACTCCCCCATCGCCGCCAGTGGCGACGAACCGATGCCGGGGCAGCTTGGCCGCGTCGAACACCTCCCATACGGGCGCGTCCGTCTCAAAGCTGGCGTCACCCGTGTCCAGACCCGCCTGATAAATCGCCAGCACTCGCTCGGCGTCCTCGGCACGCATCGCCCGGACGCCCGTTTCAGTGTCACTCATCGTCCATCGACGCTAAACGACGAAAGCGCAGCAACGCCACAATCCGGGCCGTAGCAAGCACCCGGCCGGTGACAACCTCGACCAGCCAGGGCCACGCCGCCACCAGCACCGCCACCAGCACCGCCACCAGCGCCGTCACCAGCACCGCCACCAGCGCGGCGGGCAGGGAATACCCCGACGCTTCCCGGGACGGTCCGCCCAACGTCCGCCACCGGTTGCGGGCGGCGGCCCGCAGTGGCGCGTCCGTCCGGCGGCGCATCGCGGCCGGTCGCCGACGCGATGACGCCCCCGCCTGATCCCGCCGGCATGGCCCCGTCCGACCACGCCACGTCAACCTGCGCGCAGCGCCACGAGTGGGCTGAGCGGGCGGCGTCACCACGCAGGACTGCGGGACCACGCGGACAGTCCAGCCAGGCGAAGGCAGGAGACAAGGAGCCGTGTGACGTAGCGGCGCTGGCCATAGACGGGTGCGTTGCGGCGGATGGGCTGCCGGGCCGGGGTAGGCGGGATGGTCCATGTGCCGTCCGGCCGGCGGGTGGACGAGGCAGGACGGCACGCGGCGAATTCAGGCCGGGCGTCCGGGCGGATGCTGCGAAGTCGGCGGGCCAGGTCGGCGGCGGTTCGAGCCTCGACCAGCCGATCGGGAAGGAGCGCCCAGAGAGATCCGCTCCATTCACCGTGCCAGATGCATAGGTCGGGGAAGGCGCGGCGAAGGTCGCCGAGTGCCTGGTCGATGTCGAGGTCCATGTCCAGCGGGTCGGCCGGACGAGACTGCGTGGGTGGCGCGGGACGAGGTGCGTAGTGACCACGCCTGCCGACGTGCGGCGGGTGGGGGCGTGGCAGCCGTGCCGCGCCCCCGGGACTGTGCGTCATCGTGATTCCTCCGGCGGCGCCTGCTGTTACCAGGTGGAAGGGAACATGCGGTGTTTGAGGAGGGCGTCCACCTGGTCGGCGGCGTGCTTGGCGTCGCTGCAGGGAGAGATGTAGCTGCGCCGTCCGCGTCCGGCCTCGTAGTAGGCCCAGCCTCGGCCGGGTGTGGCGTGGACGGTCACCGCGAGGCGGACGTGGTCGTTCGGCCCGAAGGCGAAGACCCACAAGAGCGGCGGACGGCTGGGGACCTCGGCAGCCTGGTAGAGCTTGATGCACCGGTAGCTCTTGGTCTGGACGGCGACGGCGAGCAGGTCGAGGTTCCGGATGGCCGTGGTGCGCCCCAGCCGGGTTCGCCACCGCGACAGATTGCGGCCCGCCTGGACGTTCAGCGGGCGCAGCGAGCCCACGTGATCTTCCCCTTCTCGTTGAACGGCCGGACGCCCCAGTCGTGGACGAGTTCGGACATCAGCAGAAGACCGCGCCCGCTCTCGGCGTCCTCGTCCTCGACCTGGACGATGGGCTGACCCGCGCCCTCGTCCCACACCTCGATCCGGACGAGGTCGTCGCGCTTGTCGGCGAGGACCTGGACGACGATGTACCCGGTACCGACGTGCTGCCAGGCGTTAGTGACCAGTTCGCTGACCACGACCTGGCCGACGAAGTCGTCGGCGATCCCGAGTTCGCGGAACCGCTCGGCCAGGTAGCGGCGCGCCAGCGAGGGCGCACGGTCGGACGGCTCCAGCACCAAGGGCGGCGCCTCGGGCGTGAGAAGTGCTGTGGGCATCGATGAACCCCTCCAGCCTGGACGGAGGCTGATCGCGAACGGGTCCAACCCGCCAAAACGGAAGAACCTGCCGCTATCACCTTGAGTAATCGAACGCTCACTATCAGGCCATGAGTTGTTCTACGATGCCTGTGTAGCACTGGAGTGCTAACAAAAGACGATCAATCACTAACCTCGATTTTTCGTGAGGTCGGTTGGGTCGCGGAGCGACCCAACCGACGCGTCGTTTTAGGTTAAGGGTAAACTATCGATCCCG